>NZ_LWBL02000065.1 GCF_001644195.2 Bacillus marinisedimentorum
TCCCTGCACCTCTTTATAGGCACGGAAGACAGGTTCCCTTGCCTATATTGCAAGTCCGCCTCTCTTTATAGGCACGGGAGTCAAGTTCCCTTGCCTATATTGTCTCCCTCACTCTCGGAAGTTCGAGTTCGCGTCAGTAATGCTAGAAGTAACCGGATTATACTTGCTCTTTTTGTATGTATACAGTGGTTTCACCAGCATTTTATCAATTGTGCCTGCTTGAATTTCTACTGGCAGGCCGCTCACCCGTTTCACTCTCAGGAATCCTATACTCGTCATCATCCCACAGAAACTCAGTTCACTCCGGCTAAGGAGCGCTATCAGCTCATATTTCCATTAGAAGTGTGCATATTTCCCTTCGGCCTGCATGCAAAACAAATAAAAAAAAGAGCCTCCCATCAAGAAGCTCTTACCCGATTTTACCTATCAGGAACGTTACGTCGTCTTTTGGCTTATCAATTAACTGTCTGATTTTTTGAGATGCTGCTTTGATGGATCTCAATTCCCAGACGATGTTTTTAATGGACCGGATCTCCAGGCCGTCCGAATGCATCAAGAAGGAGGAATCAGGTTCATAAGGAAACCGCTGGACACGGAAACTGGCAGGCTTACCGGATAAATACCCTGATTTCGGAAGCGGATGAGTGATCTTCCCGCCCGGCGAATACATGACAAACCGGATGTTTCCGACACAGGCGTATTCGAGCTCCCTTTTTTCATAATAAACTTTAAGCAAACCGAGTACGGCGCCGCGTTTATTATAAAGAGATTTATTAGCCCTGTTCATCAGGCTCTGTACGTCCTCATCGGCATGGTCCCTGATGGCGGAAATTGCGGCCTGTGAAGAAACTCTGGCTTCCATGCCGCTTCCCAGTCCATCCGCAAGGGCACACAGGAAGTAATCTTTCGTTTCCTTAATATAGTATGAATCACCGCAGGCATCTTTCCCGGTTTTTGCTGACTGATGTGCGTATAGATCTACTTTGTCATACTTTTTGTGGGAAATCATATCACAAGCACTCCGATGGTTCAGTCCTGATGGCTTCTCTGAGCTTTTTCAGGGCTCGTCTCTGCAAGCGGGAAACATGCATCTGGGATATGCCCAGGCGGTCTCCTGTTTCCTTCTGGCTCATATTTTCAAAATAGGTGCAGCGTAATATCTCCTGTTCCCGCTCGGTAAGAACATGGAACACTTTTTCAAGAATAAGTCGCTGATCGATATTTTCAAAACCGTCATCCTGCTGGCCAACCAAGTCCAATAGGGTGACAGTGCTGCCGTCAGAATCCGCTTCAATTGAGCTGTCAACTGATAGGGCTTGATAGCTTTTCCCCATTTCCATCGTTTCCAGGACTTCCTCTGTTGTCACTTCGAGGCGGTCTGCGATTTCTTCAACTTTTGGGGACCGATGGAGTTCGTTGGTCAAATCCTCCACCGTTTTTTTGATTTTCGGACCAAGTTCCTTGATTCTGCGCGGAACGTGGACGCTCCATGTCTTGTCACGGATGAAACGTTTGATTTCACCGATAATCGTCGGTACCGCGAACGATTCGAAACTTTTTCCGAATGACGGGTCATAACGCCTGATGGCAGCGAGCAACCCAATCATACCAACTTGTACAAGGTCTTCATGAATGCTGCGCCCTTTTGAATACTTCCCGGCTAACGAAACGACTAAATCATTGTATTTATCAACGATCAGTGACTGTGCCGTCTCATCATCAGAATCATCCTGGACCCTTTGAATCCATTCATAAACCTCATTGTCATTTTGTCTTTGAGGTTTGTGTGTCGGCACTTTGATCCACCTCGTCTCTTTGAAGGTATTTTGTCATGCTGACAACAACACCCGCTTGATCACTGATTTGAACTTCGTCCATCAACGTGTCAATCAAGAAAAGGCCCAACCCTCCCTCGGTTATCGTTTCAACCGGCTTGGAGCTGTCATAAGGACCTAGCTGCTGACGGGTTTCTTTCGCATTAAAGCTTTTTCCGCTGTCTGAAACCATGATCTGGACGCGGTTTTCATAAATACCGAACGCTACTGCGATTTCGCCGTGTTCATCATCCGGATAAGCATGGTTGACGGCATTCGTCACTGCTTCTGACAGGGCAATCTTAATATCTTCAATGTCATCATAGGCAAAGCCCATGCGGCTCGCGATTCCAGATGCTGTGAGCCTCAGGACTCCGACATATTCTGGCCTGGCCGGCACTTTCATTTCCACCATATCAAAAGATTCGTTCATCATTGTCCACCCCTGACTGCCGGATCAATTTCCATTACCTCATTAAGTCCCGTAATTTCAAACAGGCGGGTAACGCGATCAGACATTCCAGTCAGTGTGAGTGTACCGTTATTCGCTCTTACAGATTTCAAGAGGCCGATAAACACACCTAGGCCGGTACTGTCCATGTAACTGACTCCTGCCAGGTCGATCACAATATTGATACCTTCATTTTTTGTAAGCGGGGTTATCGTTTCACGCAGTTCCGGAGCTGTATAGGCATCTACTTCTCCGCTTACAGTTACGTGATAGGCATTCTTGTCTTTTTCCTGAACATCTATTTGTAAGTTCAATTCACACACTCCCCCTGGTCTAATAATAGCTACTGCTTTAAACTACCCGATGCCGGAAATGATTAAACATTGCGGCGGATAATAATAAGGGTAAAGTCGTCCCTCAGCTGGAAATCCTGCATTTTTTCCAGCTTCCGGTATACATTCTCAACGATCTCCTGTGAAGGCAGGTGGATGTATTCCCGAATGATTTCGATAATTTCTTCACGTTCAATAAACCGGTCGCCCGTGCGGCATTCCGTTACACCATCGGAAAGCAGGATGATCATATCGCCTTGTTCGACATCCCGCTGGAAGTCTTCGTATTTCATTGTCCGGGAAACACCGAGAACGAGACCTTTTGCATTGATCTCCTCGAACTTGTCCTCTTTGGAATTGTAATAGAAACCCGGCTCATGCCCTGCTGATGCATAGTAAAACTTATGGTCACGCGGATCATAGAGCCCGTAAAACATCGTGATGAACATGCTCGGGTCCACGTTATGTTCCACGACGCGGTTCAAGTTTTCCAGTACCGCTCCCGGGTCCATTCTTGTCTCAGGCAGGCTGTCCATTGAATACTTGATCATGGACATGCAAAGTGCGGCGGGAATTCCTTTGCCGATAATATCTGCAATCGCCACACTGAGTGAGCCATTCTCATCCTGTACGAAGTGATAGTAATCACCGTTCATTTGCTTTGCAGGCACACTGACCGCACCAACATCCAGCGATTCCACTGCCGGATGTTCTGTCGTCAGCAGTGTCTGCTGCATGCTGGCAGCCACTTCGATTTCGGACTGAAGCTCGAGCTGCCGGCTGCGGAGACTTTGATGTTCACGATAGGCAAATCCGTAATTGATCATAACCTCCAGCAAAAATTCCAGTGACCGTGCCATGTTTTCATCAAGGTCCGGGAACAGGTCCTCCATTACCGTAATGTGCAGGCTGATGATTTCCTCAGGGGAAATCTTCTGCTCGATCGCTTTACGGCTGAATTGCTGGCCTTTATATAGTGACTGTTCATCTTTGATCTTTAAATAATCATCCAGTATTTTTTTATACTTTTCCACAATCAAATCTTTCTCGTCCAACCTCAACTACCCCCTTAACGGAGCCATTTCACCGCCACAATTTCAGTGCCGTCATCGCCGCTGGAGTCTATGGTAAACTCATCCATGAGCCTCTTCACACCCGGAAGCCCGGCGCCAAGCCCCCCGGATGTAGAATAGCCGTCCTCCATCACACGTCTGATATCCCGAATCCCAGGTCCGTTGTCTCTTGCGATGATGCGCAAGCCTCCCCGGGCACTATCCTCTATCGGCTCAATTACAATTTCGCCTTCTCCTGCATAAAGGTAGATGTTACGGGCTAACTCAGAAATGGCTGTTGTGATGCGGGCCTGGTCAACACTCCCAAACCCCAATTCTCTAGCGACGTTTCTCCCTAACTGTCTTGCCGCAACAATATCCCATTCTTTTTTTACATGTACACAGGATTGGGTTTCCATTCAGCTATTCCCCCAATTCCTGCTGCAGTTTATCCAGTCCCTGTTCTAAGTCCAATGCTGTAGGAACATTCCGCAGGTGAATGCCAAGATCAATTAGCGTAATGGCAACCGCCGGCTGGATACCGGTTAGCACCACCTTCGCTCCCATCAAACCTGACATATCAACAACATCACCGAGAACCTTGGCTATAAATGAATCGATCATATCGACAGAAGTCAAATCGATTACAATTCCTTTTGCACTCGTTTCATGGATTTTATTCAGAAGATCTTCCTGAAACTGCAAAGCCGTCTGGTCATCAAGCTCAGTCTGGATTGTGATCAACAAATATTGATGCAATTTCAATATCGGTATTCGCATGCCGCTACCTCCCTATTCCAAGTCTGTTAACTGGCGGTTTGTCATACTTAAAGCAGTTTCCATCCCTTTTCGCATGGAACTTTTCGTCGGGAATTCATTCAGGTTGATGCCAAGATTGACAATGGTCTGTGCAATTTCCGGCCTGATGCCGACAAGGATGCACTGGGCCCCGATAAGCCGTACTGCTTCAGCGGCCTGAATGATGTGATGGGCCACCATCGTATCGACTACCGGCACGCCTGTAATATCGATCAGCACCACTTCAGCCCGGTGCTTGATCACTCCATCAAGAAGGTTCTCCATAATAAATTTCGCGCGTTCTGTATCAATTGTGCCGACGAGCGGCATAACGGTTATATTTTCAAAAACCGGGATAAGCGGCGCAGACAATTCCTGCAATGCGATCTTCTGCAGGGAAACGATATTTTCCCATGAACCCGAATAACTTTCGACGAGTTGATTGATGATCGGATCGATCCACTTATCAACCCCGCTAATCAGCAATAAATGTTCTTTGACATTATATTTTTGGTCAAACAGCAAATCGAGCACAACCCTGCGGAAGATCTGAAGACCTTCAGTCAGGTAACTCAGCGGCCAGCCAAGTTTCATCAAACGTTCGGAAAAGTCGCTGAGCTGGCTGGAAAAAGAGGATTGCTCAAGATTAATATTGCTCAGGATGATATTCACGAATTCAAAATTCGTATTCCGGAAAACATCATCCGAAATATTTGTCAGCCTTTTGCTGTTCCTGACTTGTCCAACTTCTTCAAGCCACCGGTCGATGATTGTTTCTTTGTTATCAAATATGATTTCGACAATATACGGTTCCATTGACTTCCTCCCAATGCGTGTATTCGGCCACCTAACCAATCTTTCCGTACTGCTGCATAGCACTCTTATTATTTCATTATCATGGAATATGTTCAATTTTTCTACCAAAAGCCCTTGAAGCCATACTTCAATATTCTCCCCTTTTATATAAAACCCTTTTAAAAAACCGTTTTGGGCCTGTCTGCAACGGGTACAAAATTACAAAAATTTACTTCACTCTCCACTCTGGTAATTCATTCGACAATCATAACGAAAAAACGGCAATCAATAAAGAGAATGCCCCTTGGGAAGTGGAGGGATTTGCGGAAAGATGAGGAGAGCAGGGAAAAATAAGGCAGGAGTAAGCGTTTCACGCAACCGGAACCAACCATGTTGAAAGACTCCATTTTAATTATATGCGTTTAGTTTGAACGGCTGGAGTTTGACGTGGAAACAGATGTTTGGCGTGTAAAGGCACGGGGTTCCGCGTGAAAACGATGGTGACCGGCGCGAAACAGGCGAGGTGCGGCGTGAAAAACCGGACGTTCCGCGTGAAAGCAGATGTTTGGCGTGTAAAGGCAGGGATTCCGCGTGAAAACAAGGATTTCCGGCGCGAAACAGGTGAGGGTCGGCGCGAAAAACTGGACGTTCAGCGTGAAAGCAGATGTTCGGCGTGTAAAGGCAGGGATTCCGCGTGAAAACAAGGGTGACCGGCGCGAAAAATCGGACGTTCCGCGCGAAAGCAGATGTTCGGCGTGAAAAACCGGCTGTACCGAGAGAATGAACAGTTAATAATCTCAATAAATGAAACAAGCCATTAAAAAAAGCTGCTCATTGAGCAACTTTTTCGCATCTATTCTCTTATCAAAAATCAATTAATCCAAGACTGATTTGCAGCGCGTCATCAACCCTGGTCATCATTTTTTCATCCAGGTGGGTAATTTTATCCGTTAAACGCTGTTTGTCTATGGTACGAATCTGTTCAAGCAATATGACCGAATCTCGTTCAAAGCCGTATTTTTTCGCATCGATTTCCACGTGGGTGGGAAGCTTTGCTTTTTGGATCTGGGCAGTAATAGCGGCGACAATCACCGTAGGACTGAAGCGGTTCCCAATGTCGTTTTGAATAATAAGAACAGGCCGTACGCCCCCTTGCTCTGAACCTACTACAGGAGAAAGATCGGCAAAGTAAACATCGCCGCGTTTAACAATCAAATCTTACACCCCGCTTACTAAGCGCTCTAGGGTGTGATCCGCTTCCTCCTCGGCAAGAAAGGCTTCTGAAGCAATGTTCAAATTAATCTTTGCCATTTCCATATAGCCACGACGCATGGATTCACGAATTTGCCGCTTCTTTCGTTCACGAAGATACATTTTAGTAGCCTGGTAAATGAATTCATTTCGGTTTCCATTTTCAAGCTGAATGATCCCATCGAGCTCACTCACCAGTTGTTGAGGCAACTGAATTGTTATTTCTGTCGTTGTGTTCGGGTTTGCCACACACATACACCTCCACCATAACTACACACCTTTTGTTTGGTCACACATTTAATCCACAATTAATGATAGCATCGTTAATCGGCATTTGCAAAGGCTCTACGGGCTTTTCCTATAAAAAAATATTCGCCACTCTTCGACTTTCTCCTGCTTTTTAAGAAAAATTACCTTATTTTATTCATAGATAGATTAATCATTTACGACGTAATTATTCACTTCTGTCACTTTTTGGTTCCGTATATATACACGGGGCACCCGTTCACTGATCATGCAGGGAATCTCATAGTTTATCGTTTCAAGGCAGGCCGCGGCGTCGTCAGCGGTAACCGTGTGGCCGCCCTGTTCACCGATCAGCGTCACCTTCGTTTCACGCTCCATTTTATACGGAAGCCTCACCATCAGCTGGTCCATGCAAATCCTTCCGGCAACCGGGACGACCTCCCCGCCTGCAATCACATGCAGGGCGCTGAGTTTTCTTATCCATCCATCAGCATAGCCAACCGGCACCGTCCCTATCCATTCTTTTTGTGACGCCGTGTAAGTGGCCCCGTAGCTTACGCTTTCACCGGGCTCGATCTCTTTCACATGAATCAGCTTGCTGTGAAGCGAAAACGCCGGTTTCAGCTTATAAGGAAGCAAAGGCTTAATCTCCTCAGACGGCGAAAGGCCATACATGGAGATGCCGAACCGGACCGCATTGAATGCTTGATCCGGGAAGCGCAAAGTGGCCGCGCTGTTGCCGCTGTGCACAATCTCCGGCTCCACTCCCAAATCACGGATCCAGCCAAGCATTTCGATAAAAAGTTCATATTGCCGCTCGTAATAAGCGGTATCGAGCTCATCCGCAGTGGCGAAATGAGTATACGCCCCTTCAAGCTCAAACTCCGATGATGAAGCGATCTGGCTGATAATCTGCTTTGTTTCTGTTTCGGTTTTAACCCCGAGCCTGCCCATCCCGCTGTCCATTTTTATATGAAAACGGAGCCGCTCCCCTTCCGGAAGGGCATCCGCAACTTCCTGAAGCCAATCGGACTGGAACACTGTCAGGGTAATATCATGCCGGGCTGCGATGACAGTATCCTGCGGCCGCACCCAGCCAAGCACCAGAATGGGAACCGTAATACCCGCTTTCCGCAAAGCGAGCGCTTCATCCAAAATGGCAACAGCAAGCGCTTCGGCCCCCGCTTCAATAGCCGTTCTCGCCACCTGGATATCCCCATGCCCGTAAGCATTGGCTTTTACAACCGCTATCACCTTCACATGGTCCGGCAAATGCCGCCTAACTCCCTGAACATTTTCAAATATATAATCAAGGTTGACCTCAACCCACGTATCGCGATAATAAGGCATGATTTCCACAGCCCTGTTTCCTCCCTTATTCGAACTGTCACTCCATATGTTCGATTATTATCTTCTCATTTTGTCCTGTCAATGCCAAAAGAAAGGATTGGGGCTTGCCGGAATGGCGGCGGGTTTTTTATAGGGGGCGTGCCTGTAAAACTGGCGATTCAGCCGGAGACTCCGGTGGCAGGGATGACTGGATGAGAACGCAGATGGAGGATTGGCTGCACTCCAAGTGGAGGCGTTTTTTCTTCCGGGTAAAACCCGATTATTTTTTGTGGAAGGAGGAGCGATTTATCAGGTATCAGAGTTTCGGCGGGCGGGCAGTGCAGTTGTCGCGGTCAAACCTTTTAAAATAGTCTATTTTCAACTGATCAGGGCTGTTTCAAAGAGGCAGGTAGGCAATTCACGCCGTATCTCTGCTGTTTCATGCTATATGCGGGTTATTTCATGCGGTTTCGTGCAAATTTCACGCCGAACTTGCCCCTGGCAAATTCAACAGTTTCGGTTTCACGCCACAGCTTCAGGTTTTCGCGCCGAATACTCACCTTTTCACGCCAAAACCCCGCTGTTTCATGCCGGAGAAGTAAATTTTCACGCCATTGACCCGGTTTCACGCCATAACACATGTTTTTCACGCCAAAGCCCGGCCGGTTCACGGCACCCGCACCACACTGATCCACTTCCCGAGCAGCCCTGAACTACACTGCAATTACCGCACTTCACCCGCCCCCCGGCCAAATCAATCCAAAAATAAAAACCGGCTATCTAAAACGCCCCAATAGCCGGCCAACTGTTGAAACCAGTTGCGGAGCCGCACCGCCTGCCGCTTCCCCAGGCCGGCGTCCAGCGCGCAAGTCCAGCCCTTTACTCACTTCTCTCCGTTTCCTCACCACCATGCGGCCAACCGCCTTTCCCCGCAAAAAAAGAAAAAGCCCAGGCTGCATTACACAGACTGAGCCCCCGCATTATTCTTACTTAACCGCCTGACCCTGAACGGAGCGGGCGATTTCGAGCATTTCTTCTTTTGTCAGATCGTTTGACACAAGGTAGTAATCGACACCTTCGTCAGTCCATGAGATGGAAGTGTCGGTGATTGCCGCTACTGCGTTATGCAGGTGGGCCGGTTCGCCGTCCATCATGACAGGGGCTGCAGATTCGCTGGCCGATGCGGTTTCCTCGATCAAGGTGAATGATTTTTCACCGCCGAACGTGAGGACTACGCGCTTGCCGTTAGCTGTTTTCATTTCTTTTTCTTCAACGAGCTTGACGCCTTCTGGCTTATTTACCGGATAGAGCACTTCAAACGAATCGGCTTTCGGCTCGGCCATCGTCGGCATGTCGATTTGTCCGCTTGTCATGTTGCGGTCCATATCGAATGCGTTGTCATCGAAATCGGCATCCCAGTCAAACTTGGAATATTCCACTTTTACAAGGGCATTCCCGTCCTGGTCCATCACTTTCACCTGTCTTGGGGCCAGGTTTTTCTTATTGAGCGTGATTTCCTGGCGCGGAAGCATTTTGTTGTTCTGGTAGTTCGTCTTTGTTTCGAATACAAAATCACTTTCCTTCGCCGTAAAGGCGGACTCAGGGTCGTTCAGGATATCTCTGGCGAGCGATTCGAACAGGTACGGCTGGCTGCTGTTATCCGGCCATTCGCTCTGGAAGCGGAAGCTTTTGTTCAGGGCTGGTGTGAGCACGAATACACCATCATCATTGCGTAAAATCATCTGGCTCTGGTCTTTTTCCGCATTTTTCAAAAGCACCCTGTAGTAGCTCGGCTTTTTATACCAGATCTCCACTTCATAAATTTGCGGTTCTTTCCCTGTTTCAAGCGTCATTTTGGCATCCGCTTTATAGCTGGACATCTTATTCAGCTTTTCATCAAGCGAAGACATAACATCTTCCTGGCTTTTCTCACCGCATGCTGCCAGGCTCAATACCAATAAAACTGACAGCACCATTGGTATAAATGTCTTCTTCATTCTGTCACCCCTTTGTCTCAGTAACGACAAAGGAGAGAACTTGTATGCATAATGCTAATTCGCCACTGTCAAAAACGCAGCCGGGAGAGCGTCGACCAGATCACCGGCAAGTACATCCATGGAAGTATGTCCCGCTTTCATTAAATAATCCGCGGCCCGGCCATGCAGGAAAACCGCATTGCTCAGGGCAGGCTGGATTTCGGTGTGCTGCATGAGGAAAGCGAGGATCATACCGGTCAGCACATCACCCGAACCGCCTTTGGCGAGCGCCGGGTTTCCGGTTGTGTTCACCCATTGCCGCCCGTCCGGTGCTGTCACGATTGTATACGGGCCTTTAAGGACAAGATATACGCCGAATTCAGCTGCGAATTCCTGGGAAAGCTGAAAACGCCTGGACTGGACCTCTGCAACGGATACACCGGCAAGATGCGCCATTTCACCCGGATGGGGTGTAAGGATCACCGGTTCCGGCCTCTGTTTGAGTTCGTCTTTCAGGAAACCGGCATGGTAAAGTGCATCGGCATCAAGCACAAGCGGGGCTTTTACCGCCTTCAGCAAGTACTCGATCACTTCCGTCCCTTGTTCATGCCTTCCGAACCCCGGTCCCGCGGCAATGCCGTCGAATTCGGAAACGTTCACTCCATGAAGGGACGCAATGAATCCATCCTTTTCGGGCAAAGACCTGTACATCGCTTCCATTGCATGGGAGGCCACTGCATCAAGCACCGACTCCGGCACAGCGGCGGTCAGGAGCCCGGTACCTGAGCGCAACGCGGCAAGAGAGGCCATTGCTGGTGCTCCTTTCATCATGCGCGAGCCGCCGATAACGAGTCCTTTTCCGTGGCTGCCTTTGTGGGAATCCGCTCTTCTGCGCGGCAATGAGGCTGCCGCGTCCGCTTCCCCCCACACTATCCGCTTTCCAGCCTCTTTTTCAATGACTGCGGGCGGAATGCCGATATCGACAGTCACCAGCTCGCCGTATGCTTCTCTGCCCGGATACAAAAATGCGCCTGTTTTCGGGCATTGGAGCGTGATGGTGGCGTCTGCTTTGAAGACGATATCCGGATAGCGGCTGCTGTCCGCTTCCAGCCCGCTCGGAATGTCGATGGCGATTTTCATTCCCTTCATCCCGTTTACGGCTGCAATGATTTCGCGGTATGGAGGGCGCACATCCCCTTTGATGCCGATGCCGAAGATGGCATCAATATATACATCAAAGGCAGGGAGTTCAGATAGAAGCACATCTGTGCCTTCCTGTTCAGCATAGCGCGCCGTATAACCGGATGCCGTAAAAATATCCCGGTGCAGCCCGGCATCGCCTTTCAGCTTTTCCTCAGGCGCAAGCACCCAGAGCGTCACATCGTACCCGCGGGCAAGGAGCGTTCTCGCAATGACAAACCCGTCTCCCCCATTGTTGCCGGTTCCAGCCAGCACAGTAATCCGGTTGTTCTTATCCACCCTTTTTTCAATTTCCGCGGCAGCAGCCCTTCCCGCATTTTCCATCAAGGCGGCGCCGGGCAGCTTGACCTTTTCCATGGTACAGCGGTCGATGGCGTACATTTCATTTGCAGTGACGATTTGCAAACCAGTTCCCTCCTAACCGCACTAAATTTATATGAGACAAACTGTGGTGATATGCAGACTAGCTTTATAAGCTTTCGATAATTACCTGTGCAGCGGCGTATTCGCGGCTATGTGAAATACTTGCGTGAACATGAAAGCGGCTGTTGAACAGCTTTGATTTTATGTATGGCTTTCCAGCCGGATCGGATGCTGTTTCGATATCCTGGAAACTGAGCTCGGATCCGATTCCGGTTCCCGCCGCTTTTGAAAAAGCTTCCTTCACGGCAAACCGCCCGGCAGCGAATTCAAGTTTCCGCCTTCCGGAAAGGCTTCCGCACCGTTTTAGTTCCGCTTCTGTCAAGATCCGGGCCAAAAACCGGGACTGCCGCTCCATCAATTTTTCAATCCGGTCCAATTCAACAATGTCAATTCCGATTCCATGAATCATCTTTTTCCCATCCAGACTTTTTGAGGTAAACTCATTTTTTTCACCTTTCCAGACATATACTGATAAAAATAGCGGTACAATCGCCTTCATTATAGCATTCCTTATTGTACTTCCTGCAACCGCACCTGTGTTACACTGATTCATATAAACGGACTATGGTCCCCGATTTGCAAAGGAGCATGAACATGTTTGTAAGAACGGAAGATTTCCGGACATTCTTAAGACTGTATCCTGTAGTCTCTATAATTGTCGCCGTCAATTTTTTGATCGCAATTCTCGCCTGGTTCTTTCCGGACCTGGCCGCAAAAGGAATCGGCGTCAATATATTGATTGCCCAGGGTGAATACTGGCGGCTTGTTACACCGATTTTTTTACATGGCGGACTCGGGCATGTACTGTTCAATTCATTTTCGCTCGTCCTGTTCGGGCCCTATCTTGAACGGCTGCTTGGAAAAGGCAAGTTCCTGCTCGTCTACCTGCTGACAGGCATCGCAGCGGATATCGCCACATATATGCTTGAATCACCGTATTACAGCCATGTCGGATCATCCGGCGCCATCTTCGGGCTGTTCGGCATTTACCTTTATATGGTATTGTTCCGGAAAGACTTGATTGACCAGGCCAATTCCCAGATTGTGATCACCATTCTTGTTATCGGCCTGCTGATGACATTCACCCGGGCCAACATCAACATCCTTGCCCATCTGTTCGGCTTGATTTCCGGGGCGGCAATTGCACCTCTCTTCCTTGGCAGCCCGCCACGCAGCCCCTATGGATATAATCCTTATCCGGCGCGAAGGAGACGAAACTGGACGCTGCCGGCCGGCACCCTTCCGAAAATCATGTGGGGCGTTCTGGCTGTACTCATTTTAATCGGGCTTCTTGCGCGATTTTAAAAAAGCATCCGGTTTTTCACCCGGTAGTTGAGTGGGTTGAAGCTGAAAGCATAAGAAATCGCAGGAGAGCCGAACAGCGGCAGCCCACAGGTGGGGAAGGAATGGGTTCAGGGTACTGAATGCTGGTTCAGCACCTGTATTGTTGGCATTCAGCTGTTTACTGCTACTGAATACTCGTTCAGTGATTGTATTTATGTTTTTCAGTTGTTTACAGGCACTGAATCCTTATTCAGTGCCTGTATTTATGTTTTTCAGCTGTTTATAGGTACTGAATCCTTATTCAGTGCCTGTATTTATGTTCTTTAGCTGTTTACAGGTACTGAATCCTTATTCAGTGCCTGTATTTATGTTCTTCAGCTGTTTACAGGTACTGAATCCTTATTCAGTGCCTGTATTTATGTCTTTCAGCTGTTTTACAGGTACTGAATACTCGTTCAGTGCCTGTATTTATATCTTTCAGCTGTTTATAGGCACTGAACCCTTGTTCAGTGCCTATATTTTCACCATTCAACTGAAGGCCCCCTGCTCGCCCTACCGCAAAGAAGACACCGTGAGTGCGACCAGAGGAATCCAGGGACAGATGCCCGCATGTTCCCATGGTGAATGCGAATGCTTGCAGCGAAAACCGCCCCAACCGCAATCACTCCGGCTCATCCAGAAGCGGATTTGATAACAGTCCCCTGTCCTTTTCGATGAAATCCGGACGTTCATGGGAATACCACTCGAACATATCGAGCACATCTTCTTCCCGCAAATCTTTTACGGTGAAATCTTTGCCGGCGAAGCTTGAAACCACCGCGGAACTGATGCTGGCCAGCCCTTGCCTCCTCTGGAACAGATGCTGGCTGACTTGCAATGACTGGACCCGCTTTTTCGGAAGTGCGACTGTTGTCCTTCCGAATTGGCGGTATCGTAAAAACAGGAATCCTGAATCGATATGCCAGCCCGCATCTTTCCAGCGCAAGTATCCGATAAACCCGGCGGCCGGAATGAGCAGGAGGCCGATCATTCCCCATGGATACAGCCAGACTGCGGCGGCAGCTGCCGGAATCACAGCCGGCACCGCAGCCCGGAAAAGATAGCGCCGCAAAGCCCGGGCAGGCGGTCCTGTGTAGATGGATGACAGCGAATACTCCGGCAGCATCTTCTCCAGGAATGCTTCAGTATCCCGCCTGCGCAAAATCGGGTAAAGAGTCGTTGAAAAGTCTTCTTCCTTACTGGAAGCGCCGCCAGCACTTTCGATAAAAAGCGTCGCAAAGCCGAACGGCTGCCTTAACACCGACTCCGACATTCTGACCGCCTGAATGCGGCGGACGGGAATCGTCACCTGCCTCTTTTCGATCAGCCCCCTGCTGATGATGATGTCATCCCCTTTGCGGGTCACAGTGAAGTTGCCGTAGCGGATAATCGTACCAGCGATGGAAAGGAGCCATGCAATCACCGCACCAACCAGCACCGCCCCGACAATGACGAGAACACCCAGTCCTACCACCCACTCAAACGCTTCGACAAACATGTCTTCCGGAATCAATTCATCAAATTGGGAAGCAAGCGCCGCCAGCGCCGATAAAATGACGCCTATCCCTCCCGACGTGGAAGCGGCGATCAATAAATCAGACGTTGTGAGCCGGTATGTGACTTCAGTTTGTTCCTCAGCGCTTTCTTCTTCACCTTCCGGCATGTCCAGCGGCTGGGGCTTGAGGGCGATCTTCAACTCTTCCGCTTCTTCCATTTTGACCGCAGTAAGGACCGCTTCAGCCTGAGCACCCCCGCCGGCCGTTTCGACCTGGACCTTCACGAGGCCGAACATCCGCTGTAAAATGCCGCGGCTGAAATCGATTGACTGAATCCGTTCCAGCGGGATATATCGTTTTTTCCGTACAAAGATGCCGTATTCGATCCTGAGCTCATTTCCTTCGACACGGTATGTATATCTCAGCCATGAAACAATGCCGGCTGCCAGCAGTATGACAAGAAGAGCCAGAAGCCCTAAATAATAATACTTTTGGAACGGGTCATTTCCGCCGGGCCCGACAAAAAGCAAGAACAAAACCGGTACGATCAATTCCTTAAGCATTTTCAGAAACGAAATCACGGCGGCAACAGGATGGAGGCGGCGCTGTTCAAACATCATCTTTCGCCACTCTCGCCAGTTCGGAAATCCTGTCCCTGAGGCCGTCCGCTTCCTCAAGCGCAAGGGCAGGAATTTCATGAACGGTCGCCGCCGTTGAAATGATGACGGTGGCAAGCCCGTATCTCCTTAAAAAAGGCCCCTGCTCCGTATCAACATGCTGGACACGGACCATCGGCACGAGCGTCCTCTTCACGATCCATACCCCTCGCTGCAGGTCAATTTCGTTTTCATGCACCTCATAGCGCCAGCGCCGCCACCGAATTTTCGGCAGCAAAAAAACAAACAAAAAACTCAACACAGCCAGTGCCGCTCCGGAAGCAGCAGCAATCCAACCCGGCAGCCCGAAGCGGACCGACAGGACAATATACCCTATGTAAAGCACCCAAATTATAATAAACGGAATGGCTGCGGTCATTGACCATACCTTCAAAGCCTTCCGCGATATTCGCTGTTGCGGCAACGGTCTCATTCTTTTTCCCCCATTGGTCTTTTCCTACATTGTACCAGTTTTTGCGGCCGGAAAAACATTATCGGATATACATGCTGTCCGCTCCTTTTATATAGAGGCCGTGCCTCCACCTGTTCCTTCCTGCCGGGACCCCCTCTTGCAATTATTTCAGTGTCTTTTTCAGGAGCGAGCTTAATGCGCCGGTCCGCATATGTCCGGCCGACTTTGCTATGTTATCTTGAAACTCGCTCCGTCAATCACTTCAGCATCCGGATGCTTTTTCACATCTTCCATGAGCCGGAACAGGGCATCATCCTTCTGCTTCGCTTCAATCATGCAGTCAATCTGTTTGACGCTTCCTTTCACCTTGTTCAGAAAATCAAAAAACATATCGGGATCGATGAAATCGGCATGTGCCCTGTAATCTTTTTCATTGCGCGGGCTGGATATATGCATTTTCACAGGCAAGTCCGATTGTTCCCACGTTTGTAATATCCGCTCCCAGTAGACGATGAAATCCTCTTCATCATAGTGGGCGAGATGATGGTGATAATCGAAAACAAGCGGGATGCCAAGCTTTTCGCATAAGTAAAGCGTATCGGCTGTGTGAAACGTCGTATCATCATTTTCGAGCATGATCATTTCCTGGATGTGATGCGGAACATATCCCCAATTATTCACAAACACTTCCAGTGCCTTTTCCTTATCTTTATAAGTACCGCCTACATGAAGCACACAGCGATGGCGGGCAGGAACGCCCATCCCTTTTAACAGGCCGTGATGCATGTTCAGCGTCTTGATCGTGTTATTGAGCACATCCACCTTTCTGGAAGTCAGCAGCACAAAATGATCCGGGTGGAAATCGACCCTTGCCGGATGCTCTGCAAGCCAGTTTTTAATTTCTGCAAGAGAACCCTGTATCGCTTTGAGATAATCCCAGTCCTCTACTTCAGGATGGTTGGCGAGCGGGACGAGGCGCGAGCTGAATCGGAAAAAGGATATATCATGGGCCGCGTTATGCTTCAGCAGCCGCAGGCTGTTTTCGATATTGGCGCGGGAAATCCTTTCAAGTTTCGCGATTGCCGCTTCACGGTCTTTGATTTTTTTAAACTGGGTAAATGTCATGGTGCGTGACGGCGATGCATTCTGCAAATTAACACTCATGGCGACATACCCAAGTCTTATGATTGTCATAATGAACACCTCTGATTGACATACTGTCCGGAAGCCTGAACCGGCTAAATGGACTCTGATTGTTAGTATGCCTTCAGCGTCTTATTTCATGACGGGAACGTCCTGCTATCATGACCCGGGGCCTGCCGGGTATGCCGCCGGCGGCATTTCCCTCCTCAAGGTGTGATGTACAGCGCGGGCAGCGTACAGCCTGCATGCTGATCGGGCTCTTGCAGTACGGGCACTCTTTGGCGGCAAGCGGCACAACCGGATCGGCCCGGAGCTTGTTGATTTGTTTAATGCTGATAAAAATGGCGAAAGTTACAATTAAAAAGTGCAGGACAGCACTTATAAATATCCCGTAATTAATCGTAGCGGCCCCCGCAGCCTTCGCTTCAGCAAGTGAATCGAAGGGCTTCCCCGACAAATTGATATACAGACTGGCAAAGTCGACCTTGCCGAGCAGAAGTCCGATCGGCGGCATCAGCATGTCGGTAATAAACGAATCGATTATTTTTCCAAAGGCGGTGCCGATCAGAACGCCGATACTCATATCAACCATGTTGCCTTTAAGCGTGAACTCTTTGAACTCATTCACCAATTTCAAAATGCGCGCCCCTTTTCCTTTTTGTTTTCAAGGTATGCTTGTCTGGCTGCTGTCATGCCGGTTTGTAAAGAGGCTTATTCTGGTGAGGCATGTGCAGGGCGGCGTGAAAACGGTGCCGGAAAGCTGGAGTTGGCGGGAAAAACGTGTAATTCCCGGGAGGCAAGGTCTCCCCCAGAGAGCGGTATATGGTGCGAAAAGGTGATTGTCTGGGGCAGGTTCGGCATCTGGGGCTGGCTGCTGGCGTTGTGCGTCAATTCGGCGGATATTAAATTGTCAGTTTCATCTTTTTACAGGACGTGCGGAAAGCAGCCACTCTGCTCTGGTTAGCGGCGGTGCCCGGGCGGCGTGAAAAGTCCGAGTTATGGCGTGAAATCGGCCCTCTGGCATGAAAAGTCCCAGTTGCGGCGTGAAAAAACTGGGATTTGCCGTGAAATGGAATGAATTCGGCGTGAAAACCGTGGGCTGCGGCGCGAAACCGAATCGATCGACTAGCACCGATTCTCGTTCGGCGTTAAAACTGCAGAATACCGCTTAAAAATCATCAAACTTTGGTGAGAAACCACCTCCATATGGCGTGAATCGCCAGGCACTTCATCCCCGAAAAGTCCGAACCCGCTGAAAACTTGACACTTTTAACTGTTTTCATCAATAATCCGCGCAGGCCAGCGGCAGCCACAGATCATTCGGCCCTCAACCCGCTTGCCTGCCGGCAGTCTTCATCCAAAACAGAAAAAACACCGCCTGGCTGCCCAGACGGCGTTATACTTGTCACTTATCGGTTATTGTTGTTCTTTTTAAAATTGCTGCGGCCTTTTTTGTATGAATTGCGCTGCTGGCCTCCGCCGCTGCGTCCGCGTGAGTTGCGGTCACGTCCGCGGTTGCCGCCGCCTTTTCCTTTGTATCCGCCGGAATTGCCGCGCGCTTTCTTCGTGCTGATCGGTTCAACGGAAGAAAGCTTGACAGGTGTTGTGTCCGGTTCTTTTGTTAAAAGCTTGAGCGCAGCAGACAGGACGGAAATGGAATCATATTCACCGAGAAGCTCTTCGGCAAGATGCTTGTAGTAGCTGGTGTTCCCGCTATCAATGGCTTCCTGGATCCGGTCAACTGTAATACGCTTTTGGCCTTCGAGTGCTTCATCCATAGAAGGCATTTTTTTCTTGTCGATTTTCCGCTTTGTTGTCTTTTCGATCAATTTCAGCTGCGGAATTTCGCGCGGAGTCACGAACGAGATGGCGAGACCGCTCTTGCCGGCACGTCCCGTACGTCCAACGCGGTGCACATAACTTTCCGGATCCTGCGGAATATCGAAATTATACACATGCGTTACACCTGTAATATCAAGTCCGCGGGCCGCAACGTCAGTGGCAACAAGGATTTCAATGTCTCCGCCCTTGAATTTGCGGAGCACTTGCAGCCTGCGGGATTGCGTCAGGTCTCCGTGAAGCCCTTCTGCGGAATAGCCGCGTGAGTTGAGCGCTTCGGCCACTTCATCGACACGGCGCTTCGTGCGCCCGAAAATGATGGCTAGATCCGGTGAATCAATATCAATCAAGCGTGTCAGCACATCGAACTTCTGCTTTTCCTGCACTTCAATATAGTGCTGTTCAATGTTCGGAACGGTGACTTCTTTGGATTTCACTTTTACTACTTCCGGGTTATTCATAAAGCGTTCGGCGATTTTTTGGATCGGACCAGGCATTGTTGCTGAGAACAAGAGGGTCTGGCGCTCTTCCGGAATCGACTTCAGGATGGACTCAATGTCTTCGATGAAGCCCATGTTCAGCATTTCGTCAGCTTCATCCAGGACGACTGTATGAATATTGTTCAGACGCAGTGTTCTGCGGTTGATATGGTCAAGCAGCCTTCCCGGTGTGCCGACGATGATTTCCGGGTTCTTTTTCAACGCGCGGATCTGGCGGTTGATGTCCTGTCCGCCGTATATCGGAAGCGTGCGGATGCCGGTATAGCGGCCGACCCTGTTCAGTTCTTCACCGACCTGGACAGCAAGTTCCCTTGTCGGTGCGATGACGATGCCCTGGATTTTGCCGGCCTTCACATCGATTTTTTCGATCATCGGAATGCCGAAAGCGGTCGTTTTTCCTGTACCGGTCTGGGCCTGTCCAATAACATCTCTGCCGTTCATTGCGAGGGGGATAGTCTGTCCCTGGATAGGAGTTGCTTCCTCAAATCCCATCTGGCTTACTGACTTTAAAATACCTTCGCTCAAATTTAATTCTTGAAAAGTTGTCAATCTTATCATTCTCCTTTTATCTATTTCGGATTTCCGTTGTTGCTGCCCCGGAATCTTGTTCCATAAAAATCTGTCTTCATAAGGCCGTTTCTATGTAAACATGGAAAAAGGCAGTTTCCGCCCAATGGGAAGATTGCCTTTATTACCCGACTCAACAGCATCGCAATCCTTTACCTTAAAAAGATCTGCACTGTTGCTATCCAGTTGCGAACCCTCTAAAATTAACATAATCGTACCACTTTCCCCTGAATTATTCAACGGACACACATTCGTGCCTGCCGGAGAATTGATTATAAGATGAAGAGGGATGCAAAATGAACAAACCAATTGTCAATCCTTTCATTGCACTTGCGATCGGTGCTGTATCCGTTTCCACCTCGGCCATTTTCGTCAAGCTGGCCACAGCACCGGCACCTGTTACCGCAGCATACCGGCTTTTTTTTACCGTTTTGCTCATGCTGCCGGTCATTTTGTTCAAGTACAGGAAAGAACTTAAGCTGATCAATCGGAGAGATTGGATCTTCACAAGTATTGCCGGGATGTTTCTGGCGCTTCATTTCATTCTGTGGTTTGAATCGCTTGAATATACATCAGTCGCCAGTTCAGTCGTGCTTGTCACCCTGCAGCCGCTGTTTGCATTTGCCGGCACATATTTTTTCTTTAAGGAAAAGCTTACGGCCGGAGCAGCGCTCAGCGTCATCCTCGCATTATCAGGAAGCTTCATGATCAGCTGGGGCGACTTCAGGATAAGCGGCGCGGCGCTGTTCGGCGACATTCTGGCACTGCTCGGAGCAGCTGCCGTCACCGGCTACTTTTTATCAGGGCAAAGCGTGCGGAAACGCCTGTCTCTAATGACATACACGTTTGTGGTATACAGCATCAGCACGGGCTTTTTGTTTACATACAGCCTAATGTTGGGACATTCATTACAAGCATACCCAAAAAACGACTGGCTCATGTTTCTATTGCTCGCCATTTTTCCGACGCTGCTCGGGCATACTTTATTTAACTGGGCATTGAAATGGCTGAGCACCTCTGTCATATCCATGAGCATTCTGTTTGAGCCGATCGGGGCTTCCATTCTGGCCTATTATATCCTGGGCGAAACGGTGTCGATGACGCAAGTCACCGGCGGATTCCTGATTCTTTTCGGTATATTCCTGTTTTTGTTCTTTCATAAACGCGCCGAGCGCATACATCGGACAAAAGCGCTTAAAGGTTTTAATAGGCGGGCAGATGTATAAATGATACAATGTAAAAAGGACTAATAAGGTAAGGTGGGTGGGATATAATGGCAATTAAATTGATCACTGACGGCAGCTGTGACTTGCCTCACGATATATTTGAAAAGTACGATATTGAAGTTGTTTCATTAACGGTTTCGTTCGGGGACCGCCATTTTAAGACCGGAACTGAAATCGACAGCCAGACGTTTTACAGGATGATGCGTGAGGAAGAGGATTTTCCGAGATCGGCAAGCCCGTCACCACAGGACTTCCTTGATGTGTTCAACAAGACTGCTCCGGAGGATGAGATTCTGGTGCTTGCCCTGTCAAACGCACTTAGCAGCACGTATGACAGCTCTATGATGGCCAGGCAAATGTTTTTGGACGAGCATGGCGGCCGCAGGGTGGAAGTTTTCAATACAAATTCCGCATCAGCAGGACTCGCTCTGCTCGTATACGAAACTGCGCTGGAAATTGAAGACGGGCTCGGAATGGATGCCATTGTCGCTTCCGTTGAAGAACGGATCGATGATACGAACACCGCTTTCGTGCTCGATACCCTTGAAAATGTCATTAAAGGCGGCCGGCTTGACCGGGTTCGCGGCGCCATTGCCAAAACACTCAACATCAAATTGCTGATGAGAGCTAATGAAGCGGGAGAACTTGATGTCACCGAAAAAGTGCGCGGCAATAAAAAGGCGATGCGCCGCTTCGTTGAACAGATCGGTGAATACGGCAAAAATTTCGAGAAAAAAGTACTTGCGCTCGCACACAGCAATTGTGAAGAAAAAGCCCGGGCTATTGTCGAAGAAATCCAGAAACAATATAACTTCAAAGAGGTCATCATCTCGGAAATCGGGCCGCTGATCGGCACATATGCCGGTGAAGGCGGATTGGTGATCGGATACCGTAAAAAATAAACTGCCTGGAAAAAACAGGAGCCCGTACCGGATGGCACGGGCTCTTTTATCTGTTTCCTCTATTTCCGAAGGCTTGTCAGTCTTTATCTTCACCTTCATCATCGGCACGCTTCATGCCGCTGTTCTGTTCGATTTCAAGGTCTCTCTCCAGAATATCATCCGGCACTTCTTCCTCCGGAAACAACTGGTTTGACGGCACGTCATCCCGCTCGTGTTTTCGACGCAGGTTCTTATTCCGTCCCTGTTCATCTTTTTCCGGCATATGCGCCACTCCTTTCTTTATTGCACTAGCTGCCTGCTATGGATTTCGTCTCTGTCAGAGGACGTATTATATAATTGGACGACAAGGCATGAGTCACAAAGATCCTCCTCAATCCCCGTACAGGTCAAGAGGAAATCCCCTTTTATTGTGCCGCTTGAATACTCCACATTTACGAAGTTCCGGGTGACACTGCAATACAACCTTGTCCGCTCATTCTGATACTCCATGCAGACCATCTCCCTGGATTCAACTTTATATATATTTACCCTTTCCTGTTCTTTAAAAAACTTCTTTACTGTTCCCATAAAAAATAAAACACCCCGACAAGCGCCGGGGTGTTGCGGTTCTATCAGAAAACGGACTGCCTGCACACCTATCGTGCATGCTTCATCTTTTTTTCCCGCTTCTATTTATTTTGTGTTTTAACGATTGGGTTCAGCTTCTTCAGGCGGATTTTCCGTTTCCCTGTACAGGGATTCCATGTACATGTAGACCACCTGCCTGACTTTATTGTCCACCTCAAGGACTTTTAGATGTTCCATACAGCGGTTAATGGTAGGATGGATTTTTTCCTTCTTGGGACTTTCGGTCATCTTTTTTCCCTCCAGGGGTCAGACTTTAACATAACTATTCGGGCATCCTCCCCCTTTATGGGTGCCTTGAAGAAAATTTTTCCACTGTTTCTTCTGTTTGCAGGACGGGTAATTATAACTAAAAAGCCTATTATACAGGAGATCCTGCTATGAAGAATATAGTGAGACAGACAATTTATTTCATTTTGATGACAGCAAGTTTATACATCATTTTTCTGACTTCTTTGCCTATAGTGCAGAAAATCATGGCTGCTGCCGTTTACATTGCAGTAATCGGCTCCGTTTCCTATGTTCTTATGCTTGAAAACCGTTCCCCTTATAAAACCCTGCTATGGCTTTATGTATTATTGTTTTTTCCACTCGGAGGCTATATCTTTTTCATTTATTCGGGCCAGCTTCAAGTAAAAGGACATTTGTTCAAGAACAAGCTTGCTTATTCTAAAGATGCGATCACACGGTATGTTTCATCCCGCTATTCGCTCAAATGGAAAGACTGGGGTGCCAGTGAACAGGGCCTCATGAGACTAATCGAAAAACGGGCCATTGCACCTGTAAGCTTTCATACCCGAACCGATATTATTAAAAACGGCGAGGAAAAGTTTGCCGTTTTATTTGAAGAGCTTGAAAAAGCCCGGAGATTCATCCATATGGAATATTACATTTTCCGGGATGATGAGGTTGGCAATGAATTGATGAACCTGCTTTTAAAAAAGGCGGCCGAAGGAGTTGAAATCAGGCTGATCTATGATGCAATCGGCAGTCTTACCTTATCCGGAAAATCAATCCGCAAACTTCAGGAAGGCGGAATAAAACTCCACTCCTTCCTGCCGATCAAACACGGCTTTTTCAATCAAAAACTGAATTTCCGAAACCACCGGAAAATAGTGGTGATAGACGGCCATACAGGTTTTGTCGGCGGGCTGAACGTCGGCGACGAATACCTCGGACGCAACCCGAAATTCGGCTTCTGGCGCGATACGCATGTGAAAATGCACGGGGAAGCTGTCCGTAACCTCCATGCCATTTTTCTCGTTGACTGGGCGTATGTTGACGGTGAAAACTTATTTAGCGAGGATTACCTAAGTGCCCCGGTCACCCGTGAGGATGGCGGAGTCCAGGTCGTCGCGAGCGGTCCGGACATGCCCCAGGGCACGATGGGGGACCTATACTACAGCCTTATTTCCGAGGCACAGGAATCGATTTGGATCGCCACCCCTTACTTTGTACCGAGCAAACCGATCCGCCAGGCGCTTCGCATGGCTGCAGCAAAAGGGGTGGAAGTCAAACTGCTTGTCCCCGAAAAAAATGACAGCTTACTGACTCAATATGCAACGCGCTCCTATTTCGGAGAACTGCTGTCTGAAGGTGTTGAAGTCCACCTTTACCAGCGCGGCTTCCTTCATCAAAAAGTGATCATTGCAGACGGAAAAATGGCTTCCATCGGAACAGCCAATATGGACTTGCGCAGCTTCAATTTGAACTTTGAAGTCAACCTCTTCCTTTACCATACATTAAGCGTCCATCAGCTTATCGCAAACTACAGGGAGGACATGAAAGACAGCCTCAATGTGAACCTTCAGCGCTTTCAAAAGCGCAGTCTGTGGATTAGATCGAAGGAGTCATTTGCAAGGCTGTTCTCACCCATTCTGTAACAAAAACAATATACCTGGCGGGAAATCGGCTGGAAAACCATCATCCTGCACGAGGAGGCGGCGCTGCCAGGGCGGCGATTGCTCCAAGTAGCGGCAGCAGCATGACGATCATGATGATTTCCGTATAGCTGCCAAACATATCATAGGCAATCCCGAATGGAAGGGGCCCGAACGCTGACCCGATGACCATCGTCGTACTTGCGATTCCTTTTATGCTGCCAAGGTGTTCACGGCCAAAATAATTCGGCCATACAATATTTAACGTGATCCGTTCAAAACCGTTGACCATCCCCCAGACGATTCCGTAAACGATGGCCAAAAATGGCGTATTTACCATCAGCAAAATGATCATTGAAATGACGTGGCCCGCAAACGACAGGGCCAGCAAATATCTGACCGCAATCCGTTCAACGAGAAAACCGGAGGCAAACGTGACCGGAAACCCGACAATCGCCATCAGGCTGAGGACAAAAGCTGCCATCGTCGGTTCAAGCCCGCTGTCTTTTAAAATGGAGATAAGATGGAACGTCAATCCGGTATTGACGAGGGCCGGTATACTGACACAAAATAAAATCAGCCAAAACGCCCGCGTCCTCATCGCTTCCTTCACCGTCCAGTTCACTTCAAATCCGGTTGAGATATCTCCTTTTTGCCGATTTTCAGCCTTCAGCTTCTTTGGCGGCAAGTTATCAGGGTACAATCCAATATCTTCCGGCTTGTTCCGGACAAGCCATAGCACGAGCGGAACAAATACAGCAATCAGCAGAACGCCCCACATGATCCACGTCGATCGCCAGCCCCAATATTCAATCAAATAGGCGTTCAGCGGCGGCAGCAGGGCGGAGCTCAAAAACCCGACGATAGCCATGAAACTAAGGGCCCGGCCCCTTTTTACAAGAAACCACTGCGGCACGAGCGTATTCGGAATCAGCGTCAGCGACCCCTGCCCGAATAGCCGGATCGCAAAAAAGCCGATGAACATCATGACGGGCCCTGTCAGCATGCTGTTCCAGAGAGCCGCCAGCCCGAGCATCAATCCGACAGATGCCATCATCGCCCGCTGTCCGAACCGGTCGACGAGCCGTCCCACGATAAACAATAACAGTCCGGCAAGCAATGTAGCTGCTGAATACACACTTGAAACAGCTGAACGGCTCATTTCAAACTCTTTTATATACGACTCGATAAAAACCGATACGGAATACGTCTGGCCCGGCCCGGAAAAAAACACGCCAACAGCGGCCAGGGCCACCACCGTCCATCCATAAAAAAACGGGGTTTTAATCGGCTGCGAATTCTGGTTCATCTTCACCCCCCTGTGTATGTATAAAAATTCGTCTCAAACTGGTTTTATTATAAAGCGGGTGCGCCCGTTCTTAAAATGGAAAGCATTCCAAATAGTTGATTTCACCTCAAACACCGCTCGACCGGTTTCCGAGCCTGCCGTGCAAAAAAGAATCCGCCAGTTCGATAATCTGTTCTTTATCGGTGCCGTGCAGGAGAATATGCTTCGAATCAGGCAAATAATAAACATATTTTTCTTCAGACGAAACCGATTCATATAAAAAAGACGCTGTCTTATGGGGAATCAGTCCGTCACTCTCCCCCTGGATGATCAAAACAGGGGCTGATATGTTTTCCAGCTCCTGACGCAGCTTCCGGACAAGCTTCTGAAATTCAATAGTGGCCCGGATAGGCGTTGCACCGGTTTTTTTCTTATATCGTTTAAACAGTTCGTTATCTTTCAAGCCTCCCTTTACCGCATCTTTTATCATCTCCAAGATGTCAGCCGCCATTTGCTTCAAGTTGATATAATGTGCTGACGCACTGAGCAGTACAAGCCGGTCAACCGGATACTTCGAAGCAAGGTAACCCGCTATCATACCCCCCATTGAAAACCCGACAACATACACAACGTCACACTCTTCATAAAGCTTCAAAAACGCCTTTTCAGCCGTGTCTATCCAGTCATTATGAACAACCCCGTCCCACTCTTCTTCTTCCCCGTGGCCCGGAAGAGTCGGAACATCCACTTTCCAATCCGTTGTTTTGCGGAAATGATCGGCCAGCGGCTCCACTTCATAAGGGGCCCCCGTAAATCCGTGAATAAGCAAACACCCAATCATACAACGCGCCTCCTTTCGTGGTAGAAGTTCAAGTGAAATTTATGTATAAATGCGCCTGAGGCCGATTTTCAAGATGTCTTTCCTGGAACCGGCCTTTATCTAAATCCGGCAATCCGTTTTATAACAGCCCAACAGCCAGAGCAACATCAATCCTTCCGCTCCCCCACATTATTATCCTGTACTCCGCGCAAATAAAAACGTTTACAACAAGCCTGACCTCTGCTATTGTTTTAAATAAATCAAACTGAATAGGACGGGGAGCCCGGTTGACCAGGCTGAGAGGATGCTTTTAACGCATCGACCCATGAACCTGATCTGGATAATGCCAGCGTAGGAACCAAAAAATGGACTTGTTTTCCGTTTTATTGCGGAACAATGACTATTATTCCATTTTATCACTATAACTATTGGTGAACCAAAGGCTGCCTGAATCAGGCAGCCTTTTTCTTTTGCCACTGGCTTCAAGGTGGCCGTTTTCTCCACGTGCAAAAGTGCGGCATCCGTTCTTGCTGCAAGTCGGTCGCATTCACGGCGTCTTCTATGCCGCAAGATGGACGGTGAGACTCATCACAGCTGCTCTTTCGGGGTTTCACCTGCTTTATGAGGCTGGGAACTCAGGCAGGGGCAGCGAGCAAAATTATTAAGGGGGATTTTACATGAGCAGTGTCAATCTGGGATTTCAAGTACTGCCGAAAGGAACAGAAAACAGCTACGAAGTTGTGGACAGAGCCATCGAGGTTGTCCGCCAATCAGGCGTGAAGTATGAAGTCGGTCCGATGGAAACGGTAATGGAGGGCGAGCTCGATCAATTGCTGGAAATCGTCAAAAGGGCGCAAGATGCATGTGTCGAGGCGGGGGCAAGTGACATAATGACCTGCATAAAAATCCATTATCGCCCGGACAGGGACGTTACGATTGATGAAAAAGTCCATAAATACCGCTCCTAACGCCGTGAACTTAAATACAAGCTGGGCGGGGCGGCTCCTGTCCTTGTCACTTCCGGGGCTGGTTCTTCTCGGTCTCCTCGTCATCTGGGAAGCAGGCACTGTCGTATCCGGCATTGAAAAATGGATTCTGCCCGCTCCGTCACTGATTGCCGAATCGCTATGGGAACAAAGGGCCTTGCTTACAGAGCATACGATGAGAACGCTGCTTGAGACCGCCCTCGGCCTGACGGCAGCTGTAATGCTCAGTGTTGTCATTGCCACGTTTCTTGATGTATCTGAATGGCTGAGGAAAGCTGTCTATCCGATTCTCGTCGTCTCGCAAACCGTTCCGATCATTGCGATAGCACCGCTGTTCATGATCTGGTTCGGTTATGGGATTTTGCCGAAAGTCATTATTGTCGCCCTTGTTTGCTTTTTTCCGATTACGATCAATCTTGCGGAAGGCTACCGGTATACCGACAAAGATATGATCCGTCTTATGGAAACGATGGGTGCGGGCAGGATGCAGATTTTTCGGATGGTCAAACTGCCTGCCGCCCTTCCCTATTTCTTTTCAGGCCTCCGCATTGCCGGCACCTACAGCGTCATGGGTGCGGTGATCGGGGAATGGCTCGGCGCGAACAAAGGACTCGGTATTTATTTGACCCGTGCATCTCAATCTTATTTAACCGAGCGGGTTTTTGCCGCCATCTTTGTCATTGTCGTCTTAAGCCTTGTCATTTTTGGGATCATCGAACTTCTTGGCAGGCTGATGATGCCCTGGCACCAATCAAAACAACAATCATAAGGAGGAACTGATATGCTGCAATTCACAAAATCGTTTCTTATCGCAATACTCTTCACCTTTCCTTTTATTTTAGGGGCCTGTGGAAATGAAGAAGCAGCCGATTCAGAAGCAGAAACTGACACGGAAAACGAGCAGGACCAGGAGGTCACCGTCATGCTTGACTGGTTCCCGAACACAAATCACACCGGCCTCTATGCCGCTCTTGAAAACGGTTATTATGAGGAACAGGGACTTGATGTCGAAATCGTCCAGCCCGGCGAAGGCGGTTCAGCCGGCCAGATTGTCGCTTCCGGCAAAGCCGATTTCGGAGTGAGCTACCAGGAGGGCGTCACCCAGGCACGTTCTGCCGGCATCCCGCTTGTCTCCATCGCCGCGGTTATCCAACATAACACGTCCGCTTTTGCTTCATTAAAAGAAGAAAGCATCACCACACCGAAGGATTTTGAAGGAAAACGGTACGGCGGCTGGGGTGCGCCTATGGAAGAGGCCGTATTGAAAGCAGTCATGAAAGCGGATGATGCCGACTTTTCAAAAGTGGACATGGTTACGCTCGGAGCGACCGATTTTTTCAAATCGATTGGCCGGGATGCCGATTTCGAGTGGATTTATTACGGATGGGACGGAGTGGAAGCTGAACGCCAGGGCATTGAATTGAATACCATCATGCTGAACGACCTTGACCAGGCTCTGGATTATTACACACCTGTTCTCGTCACGAACGAAGATCATATTGAAAACAATCCGGAGCTCGTTGAAAAATTCATGGACGCGACTTCCAAAGGATACGAGTATGCGATCGACAACCCTGAAAAAGCAGCTGATATCCTTATCAAGCACGCACCTGAATTGAATGAAGAACTCGTCAAAAAAAGCCAGCAATGGCTGAGTCCCCGTTACCAGGATGATGCAGAGCAATGGGGAGTGCAAGAAGATGATGTGTGGAAGCGGTTCGCAGACTGGATGCATGAGCGTGAACTGATTGAAGAAAACATCGACCCTGAAGCAGCATTCACAAATGAATTCCTTCCTGGAAACGGCAAGTAAAATGAGAACAGCACTTGAAGTTCTCGGTGTCACAAAAGTTTTTCAGGAAAAAGGGAACCAGCCTGTTGAGGCACTTAAGGATGTCAACATTTCAGTTCATGAAGGCGAGTTTGTTTCAATCATCGGTCCAAGCGGCTGCGGGAAAAGCACCCTTCTGGATATAATATCCGGGGTCACATTGCCGCAGGCCGGCGAGGTTTATTATCAAGCAAACCCGATCACCGGCAAAAAAGGGGTCGCGAGCTATATGCCGCAGAAGGACTTGCTATTCCCCTGGCGCACCATCATCGATAATGCTGCTGTCCCGCTTGAAATAGCAGGGTTGAGCCGCAAGCAGGCACGCAGTGAAGCACGTAAACTCCTGCCCCGTTTCGGCCTGGAGCAGTTCGCAGACAGTTATCCGCAAGCCCTGTCCGGCGGCATGAGACAGCGTGCAAATTTCTTGCGGACAATCCTGTCCCGCAAGGAACTCATGCTCCTTGATGAACCATTCGGCAAGCTGGATGCCCTGACAAGGCTTGAGGTGCAGGAATGGCTTCTGGAAATATGGCGTGACTTCCAGTACTCCGTCCTGCTCGTCACCCATGACATTGATGAAGCCATATTCCTGTCTGATAAAGTATACGTCATGTCACCGAGGCCGGGCAGGATTACGCACGAAGTGAAAGTCCCCCTGCCGCGGCCGCGCTCGTTCGAGATGATGACCAGTGCAGATGCCGTGAAAACGAAAGAAGAATTGCTCGGAATGCTGAAAAAATCAAACGGTTCGCCTGCCTGATTGGCAGGCTTTTTTTGTTGGATGCGGGTGGGGAAGGGCAGGGAGCCGGGTTGTTAACACGGGAAGAATTCGGTTTGTGGCGGGGAATGCGGGGGCGGGGTTGGTGTTAAATGTGGGGCCGGGGTTTGGCGCGAAATGTGGGGCAGGGTTGGTGTTAAAGGGGCCGGGTTTGGCGTGAATTGCCGTAGTTATGGCGCGAAAACTGCCCTTTGGCGGGAAAAGGCCGGGGTTTGGCGTGAATTGACTGAGGTTGCGCGTGAAAAAACTCCGGTTTGGCGTGTAAATCCGGGCGAACGGCGTGAAACCCGTACATCCTTGTACCATGCATGCCGGGTTCCGCGCGTAACCGGCTGGATATGGCGTGAAACCGGTGCTGTTTGGCTTGAAAAGCCCTTTGAACGGCGCGAAACTTGAACCAGAAATGCTGCTGCCCCTACCTTCGCGTAAAAAAATGTTCTTTTTCAGCTAAAAAACACTATTTTTATTCATGTTTGCTGCCACAGCGAAGCAGTGATCACTTCTGGCGGCAAAGATGGGGCCTGTAGATATGATGAGCGGGTGCGAGCGGCGCAGGGGTCCGGACAGCTTGAAAAGTCCCTCGTTTGACTCGACAAGAGACGGGTTTAGCGTGAAAGTAGGGCCGGGGGTGGCGCTAAAGGGGCCTAGTTTGGCGTGAATTGCCGTAGTTATGGCGCGAAAACTGCCCTTTGGCGGGAAAAGGCCGGGTTTTGGCGTGAATTGACTGAGGTTGCGCGTGAAAAAACTCCGGTTTGGCGTGTAAATCCGGGCGAACGGCGCGAAACCCGCACAACCTTGTACCATGCATGCCGGGTTCCGCGCGTAACCGGCTGGATATGGCGTGAAACCGGTGCTGTTTGGCTTGAAAAGCCCTTTGAACGGCGCGAAACTTGAACCAGAAATGCTGCTGCCCCTACCTTCGCGTAAAAAATTGTTCTTTCTCAGCTAAAAATCACTATTTTTATTCATGTTTGCTGCCACAGCGAAGCAGTGATCACTTCTGGCGGCAAAGATGGGGCCTGTAGATATGATGAGCGGGTGCGAGCGGCGCAGGGGTCCGGACAGCTTGAAAAGTCCCTCGTTTGACTCGACAAGAGACGGGTTTAGCGTGAAAGTAGGGCCGGGGGTGGCGCTAATGGGGCCTAGTTTGGCGTGAATTGCCGTAGTTATGGCGCGAAAACTGCCCTTTGGCGGGAAAAGGCCGGGTTTTGGCGTGAATTGACGTAAGTTCCGCGTGAAAAAACTCCGGTTTGGCGTGTAAATCCGGGCGAACGGCGTGAAACCCGTACATCCTTGTACCATGCATGCCGGGTTCCGCGCGTAACCGGCTGGATATGGCATGAAACAGGGGCTGTTTGGCGTGAAAAATCCTTTGAACGGCGTGAAACCTGAATACAGGAATACAACCTCCCGACTTTCACGCAAAAAATTAATCCGTATCAGCAAAAAATCAGTATTTCTTTCATGTTTTACTCCTGCCGCCGCACCAGATCATACAGATTCACAGCATCAACAACCTAAATACCTGGACACAGTCCGTCACCGCATACTAGGCCGCGGCAGTACCCCCCTTAAATCCCGGCAATCAAGGCCGCGCTTCAATGAAACGGAGGAGCGTGCCCACCACGTTCTCCACCCGCACGATCTCCATGCCGGCTTTCTCAATGTTTTCAATCGTTTTGCGGTTGATATTAACTCCTGTCAGTTTAACGGAAACGGGATTCAACAGGTCCATCACCTCGCCGATGACAGGCTTATCCACTCTCATATGTTCAAGAAAGAAAATGCTGCCGCCGGGCTTTGTGACCCGGCGGATTTCCTTCAGTCCTTCAACAGGAAACGGAACGGAACAGAACACACAGGTGGAGATAGCCGAATCAAACGTATCGTCAGCAAAGGTCATATCCTGTGCATCCATTTCCAGCAGTTCGACTGGGACCGGGGCTTCTTCCGCACGCTGCTTTGCCCGTTTCAGCATGGCCGGGCTGAAGTCGATTGCCGTCACTTTCGAGCATTTATCCGGCTGGTAAAAAGCGAGGTTGAAGCCGGTGCCGACTCCCACTTCCAGTACATTTCCGAAAGCCTTCCCGACTGTCATCTCCCGCCAGTCGTCACGCATCATTTTATCCATGCTGTCGTATAATAGCGCATTGCGGTTATACCGCTTTTTTATTTTCTCCGTTACATTCCGGTCTATAGGATCAGCCATTTTACCGCCTCCAGTTAAAGAAGACTTTTGATCTCTTGTTCATTCGGTTCAAACCCGATAAATACATGCTTTTTTGACGATAAGCCTAACAGGCGTTTTTTCCGGATAATAATGCCCGGTACGATTCGCGATCCTACCTCTTGTTTCATTTCATCTTCCTTATCCGGCTGTTGGGCGAGGTCGATTTCATTGAAAGGGATATTCTGCTGTGAAAGAAACTCTTTCACCATCTGGCAGTCGCTTCAGGTCGGACGTGTATAAATTGTGATGTTAGTTTCAGCCATCTGTTTTCGCTCCTTTTTCAGCTATGTTAGACTTTATTGTTACTCATTCCGTCTAATGTAACAGTCTTCTTTTTATGAGGTTAGTAACGATATTGGTACGTTGGTGCTCTTTTAAAATTTTATCAATAAATACCATAGGGGGCAAAATTTACTGTTTGTACGTCTTCCTTCAGGGAATAAATAACAGCACAACCTAATTTTCGGTATAATGGAAGAATACCAGGGACGGAGGTTTCTGTAATGCATGAACTTGATCTGCACCATATATTCCAGCTTGGCCTGATTTTGATTTTACTCGCCGCCGCCGTTACAGCCATTGCCAAAAAATTCCGTCAGCCTTATCCGATTGCCCTTGTCATTGTCGGTACAATCATTGGCCTTATTAATGTTCCTGTTTTGGAACCCTTGAAAACATTTATTACAGAAGGGGAAATTTTTAACTTTATGGTGTTGACGATTTTCCTGCCGGCACTGCTTGGGGAAGCAGCCTTGAAACTGCCGTTCAGCCACCTTAACGAAAACCGGAAACCGATTCTCGCGCTCGCTTTTGGAGGGACGTTCGTCTCCTTTCTGATTATCGGCTTTTCATCATACTGGCTTCTCGATTTTCCGATTCCTGCTGCGTTTGTTTTCGCGGCCCTGATGAGTGCGACTGACCCCGTCAGCGTGCTGTCCATTTTCAAATCCCTCGGCGTCAATAAGAAACTGGCTACTGTCATTGAAGGGGAGTCTCTTTTCAATGATGGACTGGCAGTTGTCCTTTTTAAAATCTCTGCCTTTTATTTGCTTACATACATCGACTGGGGCTGGGCGGGCCTCGGCAGCGGTTCGCTTGAATTTATCAAAGTCGTTGCCGGCGGGCTTATTGTCGGCGGTGCGCTCGGTTACCTTGTTTCACTGCTGCTGAAATACTTCGATGATTATCCGCTGGAGATCATTTTCAGTGTTCTGCTGTTTTACGGATCGTATTTACTGGCTGAAAACATACATGTTTCCGGTGTTATCGCCGTTGTCGTAAGCGCACTGACGCTCGGCAACTTCGGGGCGAAAATCGGGATGAGCCCGACAACGAAGCTGAATATCAACAGTTTCTGGGATGTAGCCGCCCTCCTGGCAAACTCGCTCGTCTTCCTTATGGTCGGTCTTGAGATCACCCGCATCAATTTGACCGATAAATGGGGAATGATCTGCATGGCGCTGCTGATCGTACTCGCCGCCCGCAGTCTCGCCGTATATACAAGTCTTTCCTTAGTGAAGGGCATACCAATCCAATGGAAACACATTTTGAACTGGGGCGGACTGAAAGGCTCCCTGTCCATTGCGCTTGTGCTGAGCCTGCCGCGGGATTTCGCGGCACGCGAGGATATTTTGATTCTCGCATTCAGTATTGTCCTATTCTCGCTGGTTTTCCAGGGGCTGACCATCAAGCCGCTTGTTTCATTACTCGGTGTCCGGTCACAAAAAGAAGGATCCGGCGATTTTCAGCGGCTTGTAGCTCAGATTCACCGGTATGAAACCGGCATTGCGGAAATCCAAAAAATCAAAAACCAGCTTTTTATTACGGAACCGGTCTATGGCCAATTACTTGACGAATACAAAAAGAAAGCCGACTTGCACCAAAGAGAAATTGAAGAATTATTCGACACCCACCCTGAATTGCGATCCGATCAGCTTGCCACCCTGCGGAAACATGCTTTATATGCCCAGCACGAACGATTGGACATGCTCGAAAGGGAGAATATCATTTCTGCCGACGTGGCAGCGAAGCAAAAAGAGGAGATCACAGACCAGCTCGTCCATATCGAAGGGGAAGAATGAATCAAAAGGGCGAAAGCGCCCCGCATGTTTGCCTGCGGGGCGCTTTTTCATAGGGCACCTAAGTAAGACTATTAACAGGGAAAGCAATTCTCTTCACTGCAAGAAGGAAATGTAAAATTAAACAAACGTTTATTTAAACCTTGCTCCCTTCCCCTTTATCAAGCTTCAACACGAAATATTCACCGAACGCATAAAGAAAAAAGAACGGAATGAAGAACAAAAACAGGCCGACCGTGAAAATTTCCGGCGTTAGATAGTTCAGTAGAAAACCGGTAATGCCCGGGATGTTGAATAAGTATTCCAGAATGAGCAAGTTGGAGAGCATAAACCAGAGCAGTGACTTGGAATGATAGAAAATGCTGATTCCCGCGTTCCGCCACACATGAGCAAGCAGGATGAACCCTTTTCGGAGTCCTTTCCCACGCGCAAGCTCGACATACTGTTTTTCCAGCTCCTCTTCAAAAATCAGAATCATCAGCTTGTAAAACTGGATGGTCGGCAGGATAGCCAGTGTCAATATTGGCAGCATATAAGCTTTTTCCCCTTGAATGGCCGCAATGCTGAACAGGAGGATCCCTGTGCTCTGAAAAAACTTGATGACAGCAACTTGCAGCAGGACAATAATCAAAATATCAGGCAGCGATTCGAAAACGAATACACCGAATTTCATTTTTTCAATGACTTTATGGGGCAGGAGCATGGTGAAAAACGTCAGCAATGAAGCAATGATCAGGGCTGCAATCAATGCGCTTAACAGGATTGTGAGCGAGTAAAGAAACATCTCAAAAATTTGCGGGAATAGCGGCCTGATCGTTCCGTGTACATTATATGTCAGCTCACTGGGATGAAGAAGGCCGGTGACAATACTCTGTACCGCTTCACCGTATGCCGTAAAGTTGATGATTCCTGACTCTCCTCTTCGGAAAAGCTGCGGAATTGCACCGATGAAAATGATGCCAGCCGCCGCGGTTATGAACTGAATGAATAATTTACGAATATAGCTCAAAAGGGTTGGCACCTCCACTCTTCTGCCGGTCAGTTTCCTGTCCAGGTAATTTGTGATTCTCCGGCATTTTTATATCCTTTGAATTGGTAGCCGGTCTCTTCTGCAAACAGTCCGCTCTCCTTTAACGACCGCTGTGCCCCGCCGTTCACAAAGATGGTGAGCGTATAATCATTCCATACATCGATATCCGTACTTCCCGTTTCTTGCAATTCTTTCACATCACGGGAAAGACTGGTTCCTTCCTGTAAAAACCATTCAATCTTATCTTTCATCTGCCTGTCGCTCATGCTTGCAGGGAAGGTGAACGACAGCTCAATGTTATGTTCGGACTTTCCCGCTGTGACATGCAGAATATCATGGTCCTGCCTGGCAATATGGACCGTTTTATTGATAAGGGGTAAACTTGCAACTGGCAGCCGGTCTTCGGAAGGGCTGCTGGCATTTTGCAGCAGGCCCCGTTCTCCTCCGGTTATATAGCCAAGAATAAAACCGAAGAATAGAGTAAAGAGGGCAATGCTCAGAAAATACTGGGCTTGCCGAAACATGTGTTTCCGCTTTTTCGGGCGCGATGACTTGATCTTCCCCATGGCAGCTTCCCTTGCCTCAGGAGTGAACCGCTGTTTTTGATAGACAGCCCGGTCCATCACCTGTTCAAGGTCATTCAGCTTATCGTCCACCCATTATCCCCCTCTCTTCCTGACGGCTGATGGCTTTTTTCAATTGCTGTCTCCCTCTGTACAACCGCGATTTTACGGTTGAGGATTTCATAGTAAGCAAGTCTGATATCTCCTGAATCGACATGTTTTCCTGATAATGCAAAATCAGGATTTCCCGGTACTTAATCGGCAGTTTCAACAATTCTTCGGAAAGCACCCTGTATTCATCATCAACAATCAGCTTTAATTCAGGGGACTTTTCCGGTGATGGGATAAACGCCTCAAATACGATCCCTGTCCATATATTGCGGTGGAACCAGCTTTTGAGATGATCCTTGCAGCGGTTGACGGTGATCGTGTACAACCAGCTCTTCAGCGATCCTTCGCCGCGGAAGGTTTCGATTTTCTCGTAACAGGTTGTAAAAACTTCCTGTACGATATCCTCGGCATCCTCCCAGTTTTTCACGTAAGTGTAGGAAAGCCTGATAAGCCGCTCTCCATATTCGTCCATGATATCCCTGATCAATGAATCTTTATCGGCGATATATTCCTCGAACCGTACCGGCTTTTCCGCATATTTGTTGAACTCTTTTTTCATTTTTGACCCGCCCTTTTTCTTTCTGCATATGTAAGACGATTGCACCGTTGTCCGGTTGCATATTTTTCAGAATTTTTCTTTCTTTTTATTTTACCATAGGAATTTGCGGCGAGTTTTATGGCTATGCTCAACCTTATTGTTGATTTATGTCTTAGTTATAATTAGAAAGAAAAAATAAAGCAGAATAGCTGGGCTGCTAACAAGGTAAATAACTTTACAATTAGAAAAAACACCCAGAGGAATTGAGCGTTATTCAAATAGAGCAACCTTTGATGGAATAAATATTTCTGTGAAAATGACAGTAGACTCTTCTGGAATTTGCCCGTTCCTTTCCGTTGCAGATGCTCGCCTCAGCCCGTGATGAAAGCGAGCCCCTGCAGCGGAAATCAACTTCCCCTTTGAAAATGCAATGTATTAAAATCGGATATTGAAATCCTATAATTCCTAAGTTTAAAAGAAATAAAAAAGAGACCAAATCATGTACGATTTGGTCTGCTGATTCATATGCTTTTGGCACTGGAAAACCGAGCTCGTCACCCTTCAAAAACAGTGCGTTTATTTCATATTCCTAGTGTCATTATAATACTGGACAGAAGTTTGGGCGCCTTCTGCAACCATGTTGTTATCTGCCAGGTCGTACGGATCTGGGTTCCCGCCTTTTTCTACAGGGACTTCTTTATCCTGCTCAATGTTGACAAACGGAATTTTTTGGGCAAGTTCGTACGCTTTTTCCTGAGCTTTCACACGGCGCTTTCTATCTGACAGTACATATGCGGCAGCACCAAGGCCGCCAAGAGCAACCCCGGACCATTTCATCGTTTTTTGTGTGTTCATCGTCCCTTCCTCCTTTACAGGTTGTCTTTATATGTTCTAAATACCCGTCTGGAAGAAAATTTAACTTACAACCTTTTTACTTTTGTGACACTTTCTTCCGTGAACCCCGCAAGCGGCCCGCTGGCAAGGAGTTGGACGCTGCCGCTGTATGGGAATATGAATTCCCGGCAGCCGCCGTCAAAGATGACAATGCCTTCAGATGTCAAATAGTATTCCTGATCGTCCTTCACCCCGGTGAAATCATCTGGAAGAGTCATTGCTTTTTCCTTTATTTCCTCTCTGACGAGGCGCGAAAGTTTCGTTTTATAATAGCTGCCCTCTTTGAAAAGATTCCGGAACATAAGAATGCTGCCCGTATCCGTTTGAAACGTCAGTGACCTTCTGATCATGCGTTCATTCTTTGCCCCAGTTGGAAATTGCTCAAACAGCACACTAAGCAGGCCACGGTCATTGAAAACAATATCATACCTGCCTTCAACTGCTGCTTCGGCTTCCTTTTTCAAAGAACTGGTCATCTGCCGGGACAGTGCCAGCATGGCTTTATTCATACTGGCTTCAGCTTGCTTGTTCCTCATGCCGACAACTTTAGGATATTTCACGTTGACCCCATCTTTATCCATTACAATACGGATCACGCGGACAGGACCAGGCGCCTCCGATTTTGGCTGTTTTTTCATCTCCATCTTTTTCGCCTCCACTCTCCTGTATTGTATGTGCAGGCGGGTGTCCCGGTGACGGATTGGCTAAGGGGAAGGAAAATCTCTGACTATGCTCATAGTGAAAAACAGCCTGAGATAAAAAGAAAACCGGTACAGAGCTATGCTTCATGGGGAAACTCGCTGATAATGAAAAAGCCCAGAACAAAGTCTGAGCATTTTCAATCCATTAAAAAGGTATCAGGGACCGGCTTCTGTAAATTGCCTATTAGGAAAAATCAAAAACGATTGTCATCTCTTCTTACGGCCAGCCCCTGATCCCGGTCTCTTTCATTTACTGATTTCCTGCCATCCTCATGATCTGCTACAGAATACATTTTTGAATGAAGTGAGTTATTTGTAATAAACGTATCGTATATTTCATCTTCATTCGTATCACCCACATCAACGATCACAAGAATACGGCCTTCTTTTACGTGCTGCTCATATACTTTTGCATCCTCTTCAGGGATGCCCATTCCGACAAGTGCGCCGACAATGCCGCCGACTGCCCCTCCGGCAGCGGCACCGCCAAGTGTGGCTGCGAGCGGGCCTGCTGCTACAAGCGCCCCCAATCCGGGAATGGCGAAGGTGCCGAGACCGAGCAGGAGTCCGGCAATGCCGCCAAGAAGCCCTCCGCCGGCGGCACCTGCTGTCAATCCTTCCATTACCTTTGATCCTTCTTCATATTCATAATCGCCGCCAGTCTCCTTTTCGATCCGGGCCACTGCGGAATCTGATTTGGCGACAATCGAAATATCTTCGGCATCATACCCGCGGTCCCTCAATGCCCGGATGACCCGGATCGCCTCCTCTTTTGTATGGAAAACACCTACGACACGATTGCTCATCTTTTTTCCTCCTCGTTCAGTCTGTATATAACTTCCATTCCCATAGAAAAAAGCAGCGAAACCGCTGGTTACAGTTTCACTGCTTTTTTTACATGAAGATTACTTTTTCTTTCTCATCAAGGCGAGAAAAGCTGCCGCAAATATAATCCAGTTTCGTTTCCGCCCATACATGCTGTGGAATAACTTTTTGAAATGCGGGTAAGTCCCTTCATACGGATACCATGGGAGCTCGGTATCCTTCCGGCCTTTATCAACCATTACCGCTTTCGGGTGCGTAAAAATTCGAAGCCCTTCATCACCGTGGTACCGGCCGATTCCGCTCTTTTTTGCCCCGCCGAAGGGAAGATGGTGGTTCGCGACCGTGATCAGTACATCGTTGATGACGACACCGCCGCTTACAAGCTTTGAAGCTACCCGTTCCGCTTTCGCAATATCGGATGTATAGATACTGCTGTTCAATCCGTACTCTGTTCCGTTGGCAAGGGCAATAGCTTCTTCCTCGGTATCAAACGGCATAATCGGAAGCAGCGGGCCGAATGATTCTTCCTGCATGATTTTCATATCCTGGCCGACCTCAGTGACAACAGTCGGCGGCACATAGAGGCCCTTATCCGTATTCCACTTGCCGGGCGGCGTGCCGGTTGCAAGCTTCGCTCCATTAGCGAGCGCTTCTTCAAGCTGGACACGCATGATATCCAGCTGGCCCGGGAACGTCATCGAACCGATATCACCGTCTTTTGTTTTACCATGCTTGAGCTTGTTCACTTCGCCGATCAGCTTTTGCAAAAAAGTTTCATAAATCGGCCGTTCCACATACAGCCGCTCAATCGCCATACACGTCTGGCCGCTGTTTGTGAACGCTCCCCAGATCGCTCCCTGGACGGCGCGCTCAATGTTTGCATCCTTGAATACAATCATCGGATCTTTGCCGCCAAGCTCAAGGGTGGTCGGAATCAAATCCTTAGCGGCGACTTCCTGAATGATCTGGCCGGTGCGTACGGAACCGGTGAAAAAGATATAATCAGGCTTCCCTTTTGTAAGGGCGGCTCCAAGTTCTTTGCCGCCGTGAGCCACCTGGATGACGTTATCCGGGAATCCGGCTTCCTTGAACACCTTTTCGATATGAAGCCCGACAAGAGGCGTCACTTCGGATGGTTTCAAAATCACGGTATTACCGGCGGCCAGGGCGCTGATTGCCGGAATCATGGCGAGCTGAAGCGGATAATTCCATGGTGAAATGACAAGCACCACTCCGCGCGGCATATATTCGACATATGATTTTTTGCCGAAGAAGACAATCGGCGTCGGCTTCTTTTCCCGACCGAGGATTTTTCCGGCATGCTTCTCGATATGCTGCAGAGCATCCAGCACCGGCATCAAATCAGCCATTAGCGCCTCCACTTCAACTTTTCCGGTGTCTCTGGAGACGGTTTGAATGCTTTCCTCCATATGCTCGGCAAGGTAATGGCGGAGCTTGCGCAAATAACGGATCCGTTCGGCAACAGGCAGGGCCGACCACGACTCAAAAGCCGTACGAGCGTTCTCATAAAGCCTGCCCGCTTCTCCGGGCGGTGTTTCATCAATTTCTTCAATGATGCGGTTTTCAGCTGGATCCAGCACACGCAACTTCGGCAGTGAGTTTTGCTCTAGCTGCATCAACAACCAGCTCCTTTTCGTTTATCGGATTGCAACATGCTTGCTCCTGTCACTTTTGTTCTCCAGGTAAAAAGATACCATCGGACCGACCTGGCTGGCGAAACTCGGGACTTTAATGCCCGAATCTTTCAGATCTGCCAGGGCCTGGCTGCTGTCATAAAACGACTTGCAGGCGAAATAGTCCATCGCTTCCCTTTCGACCTTCAGCCACTTGCGCACCGGCTTCACCCTTAAAAGAGCGGCAGCAAGCGGAAGTGGGATTGTTCCTGTCGGCTTTTTGCCGAGGGATTCTTTCATGAGAAGCCGGTAAACATCCTTTACTTTGAAAGGGTTAGGATCTGTCAGGTGATACGTTTTTCCGGCACCCTTTTCCTGGTGGGCCAAATAAATGACTGCTTCAATAATATAATCCACGGGGACAAAATTGCCAAATGCGTCGCCTGAACCGAAATAAGGAATGATAGGCGAAAATTTCATCGCATCAAGCAGGTTCAGTATGAAATACGGGCCGTCAAATTTGATCGTCTCGCCAGTCCTGGAATGCCCTTTAACGATGCCAGGCCTGATAACGGTAGTCGGAACCCGCTCCATAATGCCTCGCACCAGCAATTCCGCTTCATATTTTGTGCTTTCATAGTGGTTTTTGAACGATTGCCCCATTTCGAGTTCACTTTCAAGAATTCTTCCTTCCCTGTCACCTGATACAAAAGCGGTGCTGAAATATACGTAACGGTCGATATTATCAAGGGTAAGGACCCAATCATTCACCCGCTTTGTTCCATTTACATTGACATTATACGCAATTTTTTTTGGAACCGCTAAGTCGTAGACTGCGGCAAGATGGAAAACGTGGGTTATGGACGATTGAAGTTCCGGCAGCAAGCCTTCGTCCATATCAAGGTTTGGTTTCGTGATATCGCCCTCTATGATTGTAAAGCTGTCCTCAGCCAGTGTTGTCGAACGGGCAAGGCTGGCAATCTCCTGGCGGGCCGTTTCCGCCATCTGCGGCTGCACCAGCAGGTAAATGTGGTCGATTGTATAATCTTCCGCACTCAGTTCTTTAAGAAGTGCCCTTGCTATAAAGCCGGGAAAACCGGTGAAAAAATAAGTATTGCCCATTGTTCCCTCTCCTTTATTATGAATGACAATTCATTCATTCCATTTCATAAAATTGACAGCGTTTGTTTCCCTTGAAACCGCCAGCTTTTGTCGACACTCGTAAAAGAAAACGTTTTCTTTGTTGTAAAATGATTATAGACAAAAATGATGAGAATTGTCAAAAAATTAAAAAAGCATTTGTGAGTTAAGCTGATTTTTCACAAATGCTTCAAAACGTCAAGTCCGTCATCCATCGGGACATATGTTGTTGTATTTCTTTATAGATGGCAGGGACGCCGGGAAGCTGCTCTTCTGTAACAGACCCAAGCGGCAGGACTCTGTATTTCTGGTCAAGTCCGCGCTCTACATATGTCGGTGTGAACTGCGGATGCTGAAGAGTCAGGTGTGTTGTACCGTCCGGCCTCACCATCTTTTCCACTTCCAGCTGGATCATGCCGCCGATTTGCTTATACAGCCCATCCTGTCCTGAAAAAAAGTTGCCGAGGGAGTAGACAGCGAATGCTTTATTGCCGTTTTTCCCGGTGATCCACGCAGGCGGCTGAAGCACGTGCGGATGATGACCTATTATAATATCAGCACCGGCATTCGCCGCGAACTGGACCCATTCCTGCTGGTACTCATTCGGAAGACGTTCGTACTCATTGCCGAAATGCATGCTTACTACGGCCACATCCGCCATCTTTTTTGCCTTCTCGATCGCCTGTTTCACCGCTGTTTTATCCAGGTAGTTGACGAGGTAGCCTTTTCCTGCCGGAGGCCGGTATCCATTTGTCGCGTATGTGAATGATGCGAATGCAAATGAAATTCCGTTTCGCTCAATCACAGGTAGGGTATTCTGGTCCCCCTCGCTTAAGGCAGCGCCGCTATGTTTCACTCCGATGCTGTCCCAATACCGTATAGCGCTTCTCACTCCGGCTTCTCCTTTATCCAGCGTGTGGTTATTTGCCATAGATACGATATCAATGCCGCTTTCTTTCATGCTATCGCCGACCTCATGCGGACTATTGAAAGCAGGATACGTGGAAAGGCCCAGCTCCGCCCCGCCGATGATACTTTCCGAGTTGGCCATTGTAATGTCAGGTCCTTCAAGAATCGGAAGGACTTCTTGAAATGCCGCCGAAAAATCATATTTGCCTTCATTGTCAACCGCGGTGCTATACACCCGCTTATGAATCAAAACATCCCCGACCGCAGCAAATGTCGCAGTCTTTTTTTGAATGGGTGTTTGTTTCTTTTGAAGTTTGACCTGCTTATTGGAGTGCAAGCCGGCCGCTGCTTCATCCACAGTTACGGAAGCGCTTTCACTTCGGGGAACAGGAACAAAGCTCCGCATCTGTTCGGGGTGAAAGAAGCCTGTATAAACCACCAAGACGAGCAGGATTGTCAGTACAATATTGATGCCGTGCACCACTTTCATTTCCGTCACCCCATTTACCTTATTTCTAGAATAAGGTACCATATCCTGACAAAAATATTCGTTTTTATAATGACAATTCAGCAAAATTTTCAAAAAATTATTTCGGCGAACTTTTTCTGCTTTCCGTGTCCAGGTAATCGTTCTTTCCCGCGGCCTGGTAGTGAGCCTAGCCGCCGCTATTGCTCAAGCACAGTTTCAACTTGTTATGAACCAAAGAATGTCTTGGAAAGAACTCAAAATACGAAAAAGCCCGCTTCTGAAAGCGGACTTATTTGTGCAAATATCCAATTATCGTCTCAAGACAAGCTTTTTTGTAAAAACCGTGCATGTCTTCTTCCCCGCGCATCAGCCACTGAATCAGAATCCCATCGATGGTAGCCCGTATTGCCACAGCTGCCTGTTCTGGATCCGTTTCGCTGTTAAAGACACCCTCCTGTTTTCCAAGTTCCACGATTTCCCTTCCAATCGACCAGCAGTTTTCATAAAAGGCCCGGTTGATTTCCTGAAAGGCGTCATTCCTGCTCGCCCTGGCCAGGAAGTCAAGATAAACGCTATAAAAAGTGCTGTTTTCCTCTGGGCTTACAAACGCGGCATCCACATAAGCCTCCAGTTTTGCCAGAGCTGTCTTTCCCATTTGAATTGCCTGGCATTCTTTTTCGTTTATCCTGCCTGTCACCCATATGAGCAGCTGACTTAATACATCTTCTTTATTTTTAAAGTAATAGCTTGTTACCCCTTTACTGACCCCTGCATAATCAGCAAAATCTTGAAGAGTCACGGCATCAAAGCCTTTCTCGGCGACCGCCCTGAACGCAGCCTTCAATATTTGCCTCCGCCTCTTTTCTGCACGTTCTCCCATTTCTATCTGGCTCCCTTTACCTAATAAATTGACCGGTCAGAATAATTTTACTATACTGAGGGTGGATTTTCAATTTAGGAGGGAAAACATGAACACTGAATTCAAAGCCTTTGTCGTTAACAAAACAGAAACGGATTTCACTGCTGATTTTCAAAAACTTACACTGGATGAACTTCCTGAAGGAGACGTAACCATTCACGTGTCCTACTCAAGCGTCAACTATAAGGATGGACTTGCAAGTATACCGAATGGAAAAATTGTCCGCTCCTACCCTTTCATCCCGGGAATTGACCTGGCGGGAACAGTTGTCGATTCAAAAGATGACCGTTACAAAGAAGGCGATGAAGTTATCGTCACCAGCTATGAACTCGGCGTCTCCCATTATGGCGGTTACAGTGAATACGCAAGAGTTCCGGCTGAGTGGGTCGTGCCGCTTCCGGAAGGGCTCTCCCTGCAAGAGGCAATGGCAATCGGAACGGCCGGTTTTACAGCTGCTCTTTCCGTCCACCGGCTTGAACAAAACGGCCTGAAGCCTGAAGACGGACCTGTCCTTGTTACCGGTGCAACCGGAGGTGTCGGCAGCATGGCTGTTGCGATGCTCGCCAAACGCGGATATACAGTAGAAGCCAGCACCGGCAAAGAGGAAGCACATCAATTCCTCAAAAAAATAGGCGCTGCAGAAGTGATCAGCCGTGAAGAGGTCCTTCCGGAAAAAATGCGCCCGCTCGACAAACAGCGCTGGGCAGCAGCAGTCGATCCCGTCGGCGGGAAAACGCTGGCAGCCATTACGAGCAAGCTGAATTACAACGGTGCTGTAGCCGTCAGCGGACTGACCGGCGGCGGAGACGTACCTGCAGCCGTCTTCCCTTTCATTCTCCGTGCGGTCGATATTCTCGGCATCGATTCCGTGAACTACCCTGCCGGACCTCGAAAGGAACTATGGCAGCGGCTCGCAACCGACTTGAAGCCTGACAACCTTGCTGATATGGAGCGGGTCATTTCCTTTGAAGAGCTGCCGGACAGCCTTTCTTCCATCTTAAAAGGTGAAATGACAGGCCGGACCGTTGTGAAGATTTCTGAATAGACATTTATGCATAGAGACTCCTGAAGATTGGGCAAACAATTGGTTCAGGAGTCTTTTTTCTTGTGGCGGTGCCTGGCCCCCGATAGTTTATAGCACCGGGACCCAGGCACCGTTTACAACTAAAGTAAGATCAGAAGGAGGTTGCTGGGGTGTACGAAAAAAATTTATATGTATTTAATGATGAAAAACCTGTCCATGCCGTCATCCGCAATTATCAGGAGAAAGATTTTCCCGGCCTCATAAACATCCAGAAAGAGTGTTTCCCGCCGCCTTTTCCGGCAGAATTGCTCTGGAATGAAGAACAGTTGAAAAATCACATCACCCTTTTTCCCGAGGGTGCCCTTTGTATCGAAGTTGAGGGTGAGCTTGCAGGTTCTATGACAGGGTTGATTGTGGACTATCATCCGCATGGTCAGGATCACACGTGGGAAGAAATCACGGATGACGGCTACATAAGGAACCATAACCCGGATGGAAACACCCTTTACGTAGTCGACATCGGAGTGCGGCCTGCCTACAGGAAAATGCAGCTGGGAAAGTGGTTGATGCTATCTATGTATGATGTGGTCATCCACAAAAATCTTACCCGGCTCCTTGGCGGGGGACGCATGCCCGGATACCACAAGAGATCAAATGTGTTAACACCGAAACAATATCTTGAAGCGGTTGTTTCCGGAAAGGAAAAGGATCCTGTCCTTACCTTTTTACTTCGGTGCGGCAGAACACCTGTCAAAGTGGCGGAACAATACCTGGAAGATGAGGAATCTCTTCATTATGCGGCACTTATGGAATGGAAAAACCCTTTTAAAGCAACTGAATAATATCAGTTTTCAATACTCCTGTTCATGTGATTTTTCGCATTGATAGGAGTATTTATTTTTTTAAAATAACTAAATTATAGAAGGCATCTCCAAAACGCCGCCTTATTTTCCTTATATATAAGCATTTAAGCTGTTTTATTGATATCCATAGTGCAAATTAAAATAACTTTTCAGTCACAATGTTGTAATAAAATCCTCATACATCCTACACAGTTTGGGATTAGACTGTAAACGAAGCATTACCAATATTAACTTAGTATCCATAGTAAAAAGGGAAAAGGAGGCTTATCACATTATGAGTGAAGTGCTCATTTTAAGCCGCATTCAGTTTGCCGTGACAGTATTCTACCATTTTTTATTTGTCCCGCTTACGATCGGCCTGGTCATTCTGCTGGCTGTGATGGAAACGAAATTTGCCCGGACACGCGATCCGTTATATCGCAGAATGGCAGATTTCTGGGGAAAACTGTTTGTTATCAACTTCGTGCTTGGAATTGTCACCGGCATTACAATGGAATTCCAGTTTGGGACAAACTGGTCCGAATATTCCAAGTATATGGGTGACATCTTCGGATCACCGCTTGCGATCGAAGCGCTCGTTGCTTTCTTCCTTGAATCTACATTCATCGGCATCTATATTTTCGGCAAAGATAAAATCTCACCGAAAATGCGTGCGTTTTCCATCTGGATGGTTGCCATCGGAACGAACATTTCTGCAATCTGGATCATTACCGCAAACGGATTCATGCAGAACCCTGTCGGCTATGTACTGAACAATGGCCGTGCGGAACTGGCCAGTTTCACAGAGCTCGTTTCAAATCCATACGCCTGGTACATGTTCTTTCATACCATATTTGCCAGCTATATCGTAGGCTCCTTTTTCGTAATGGCCATCAGTGCCTACCATCTTCTGCGAAAAAATGAAGTGGAATTTTTCAAACGTTCTTTCCGGATGGCACTTGTCATGGCAGTGATTGCCGCGACAGTGACTCCTATTATCGGCCACCAGCACGGCGTATTCACCGCTACAAAACAGCCGGCAAAGGCCGCTGCGATGGAAGCAGTCTGGGATACGGGCCAAGGGCTTCCTTTCAGCCTTATCCAAATTCCTGATGCAGAAAACGAGAAAAACTTTGAAGCCTTATCCATTCCTAATTTGGGAAGTTTCTTCTACACGAATTCCTTTAACGGGGAAGTGACCGGACTGAAGGAGATCCCGGCTGACGAACGGCCGAATGTCCCTCTTGTCTTTTACAGCTTCAGGGCGATGGGTGCCCTCGGAATCTTTTTCCTTGCCATGGCGTGGTACGGTGTTTACCTGTATCGGAAAAATAAATTGGTTGATTCCCGCAAGTATTTGAAGACGATGCTTTATTCCATCCTGCTGCCTTACCTGGCGATCAATCTCGGATGGATGGTGGCAGAAGCGGGACGCCAGCCCTGGGCGGTATACGGGTTGATGAAAACAGCCGAAGCCGTTTCGCCAATCTCAGTCGGGCAGGTAATCTTTTCGCTGGCAGGACTGGTCATATTCTACACCATCCTGATTATTGCGGACGTTTACCTCATTACCAAGTTTGCGCGCAAAGGTCCGGAGCTGCCGGCAAAGACTGGATTGAAAGGGGATGTCGAACATGTCTCATGATACACTCGCGATTATCTGGTTCGGTTTGTGGGGCCTAATCTGGACAATCTATTTTATTCTTGATGCTTATTCGCTCGGCACCGGCATGCTATTCCCATTTTTGACAAAAAACCGGCAGGAGCGGAATCAGCTCCAGGAAGCGATCGGACCGTTTTGGGGCGGAAATGAAGTATGGCTGATCACCGCCGGCGGAGCCACATTCGCGGCTTTTCCCGCAATTTACGCGGATATGTTCAGCTTCCTTTATACACCGCTCATGCTCATTTTGTTTGCCCTGTTCTTTCGGGCAACCGGTTTGGAATTCATGCACAAAGATGACAATCCGCTGTGGCAATCGTTCTGGAAATGGGCTTTTTTCGGGGGAAGTGTTGCCATCGCCCTCTTGTTCGGCGTTGCCTTTGCCAACCTGTTTGACGGCCTGAAAATTACAGCTGAAGGCTATGAAGGCACACTGCTGTCCCTTCTTCACCCGTACGGCCTTCTCGGCGGACTGCTTTTCGTAAGCTTGTTCCTGCTTTCCGGATCGCTATGGACAGCAATTAAAACCGAAGGAAGCACTGCTGAAAAAGCACTCCATATCGGACATAGAGTGTGGTTTGCCGCAGCAGCCATCACGGCGATATTCATGGTTGCAACAAACAACCGCACACCGCTGTTTGAAAACTTCGCGAATTACCCGGTTCTCTGGGTGCTGCCTGCACTGGTCCTTGTTTCTGTCCTGCTGATAAAGCCGTTCATGAATAAAGGTAAGGTCGGGCTTGCCTTTACATTTACATCACTGACGATTTTTTCAATTATGGCTACCGGCTTTTCCGGCATGTTCCCGAACATGCTGCCGTCCAAAGTGGATAATGCCTACAGCATCACCTTGTATGATGCAGCCGGGAGCGCACTGAACCTGCAAATCATGCTTGTTGTCGCATTAATCTTTGTACCGATTGTTATCGCCTATCAGTTGTGGAGCTATACGATCTTCAAACAGAAGATTACAAAAGAGTCGGCTAAGGGCTATCAATAAAGGTAAACACAAAGCACCTCCTTGATCGGGAGGTGCTTTGTTCATTTCAGGGTATCCATTGCTGCACTTTTACAGGATGCCATTTCATTTTGGATATGTTAAAGAAGATTGTTGATTTTACACATTGTTGGGACGGCTTTTTAAGGAGAAGTCATTCGCTTTCCTACCTCTAGTCGGGCCGGGTGCATTTAGAGGGACGATTTCCCGTGAATCACCCCTCTAATCGGGCCAGCGCGCTTCTACAGCGACGATTTCTCGTGAAAGGGGAACGGTTCGCAATTGCGCTTTTAGTAAGATCATGTCTGGCTTTTGTATTGGGTATTAAAAACCTCGTTAGACAGAGCCTTCTTTTTATAGTGAATTGCGACGGGAAACCGCTAAACCCGTATGTACGATTAATCTTTTTATCCTGGGGTACAAAAAGCCATGGAAAAAGACCAGCCATTGAATGACTGGTCTTTATCAGATGACCCCTAGGGGATTCGAACCCCTGTTACCGCCGTGAAAGGGCGGTGTCTTAACCACTTGACCAAGGGGCCGTAATGGCTCCACAGGCAGGATTCGAACCTGCGACAGCTCGGTTAACAGCCGAGGGCTCTACCACTGAGCTACTGTGGAATAATTGTCTTTCTTCCTTACCTGATTTGGCTAACAACTACTGCTTCTTCCTCTGCAAGTTAAATCAAAGAAGTGAATGCGTCGAAGCAACTCGCAGCCAATTCACAGATGCTCGTCATTGAGCTACTGTGGAATAAGTCATTTTTTATTATAGCCAGATTCCGCAAAAATCAACATGGAAAATAATTCTTACGCGCCCTAGAGGACTCGAACCTCTAACCTACGGCTTAGAAGGCCGTTGCTCTATCCGGTTGAGCTAAGGGCGCATGAGTTTTTAAGCCCAAAACATAAAAATGGAGCGGGTGATGGGAATCGAACCCACGACATCAGCTTGGAAGGCTGAGGTTTTACCACTAAACTACACCCGCATTAAAATTGGTTCATTATTTTATTTTTAGTCTCCGGTTGTCATGCCTCTTCCTCTGATAGCTTATTCAAAGAGGATTAATGCGTCGAGGCAACTCGTGCGTTCGCAATTGACTTCTTGCAAAACTTTATTTCCTTTACGAGCCTGTGCCTCTTCCTCTGATAGCCTACTCAGGGGGATTGATACGTCGAGGCAACTCGCAGCATATTCAAAGAAGTGATGCTCGTGGCTGAGGTTTTACCACTAAACTACACCAGCACTAAAATTGGTTCATTATTTTGAAAGCTGGAGGCGGCACCCGGACTCGAACCGGGGGTAAAGGTTTTGCAGACCTCTGCCTTACCACTTGGCTATGCCGCCAGGATGGAAAAGGTAAAGAAAAAGGGCGATAGATGGGAATCGAACCCACGAATGCCGGAGCCACAATCCGGTGCGTTAACCACTTCGCCACTACCGCCGCAATCAAAAATGGCAGGGGCAGTAGGAATCGAACCCACACTGGAGGTTTTGGAGACCTCTGTTCTACCGTTAAACTATGCCCCTAAATGGTGGAGGAGGGCGGATTCGAACCACCGAACCCTGAGGGAACAGATTTACAGTCTGCCGCGTTTAGCCACTTCGCTACTCCTCCATGTAATTTAAAAAAGGTTAGATCAATTTTCTAACCCGGCAATATATAATTATTCAAAAACCCACTTACTGTGAATCGATTTAAAAACAAATGGTGGCTCGAGACGGAATCGAACCGCCGACACGAGGATTTTCAGTCCTCTGCTCTACCGACTGAGCTATCGAGCCACGCATATGGCGGAGGAAGAGGGATTCGAACCCCCGCGGGCCGCAAAGCCCCTGTCGGTTTTCAAGACCGATCCCTTCAGCCAGACTTAGGTATTCCTCCGTATGTAAATGGTAGCGGCGGAGGGGATCGAACCCCCGACCTCACGGGTATGAACCGTACGCTCTAGCCAGCTGAGCTACACCGCCATCATGTTATAAAAGTGGAGCCTAGCGGGATCGAACCGCTGACCTCCTGCGTGCAAAGCAGGCGCTCTCCCAGCTGAGCTAAGGCCCCACGTATGGCGCGCCCGAGAGGAGTCGAACCCCTAACCTTCTGATCCGTAGTCAGACGCTCTATCCAATTGAGCTACGGGCGCATGAATAATGGAGCGGAAGACGGGATTCGAACCCGCGACCCCCACCTTGGCAAGGTGGTGTTCTACCACTGAACTACTTCCGCAATATATGGTGCGGGTGGAGGGACTTGAACCCCCACGCCAAAGGCGCTAGATCCTAAGTCTAGTGCGTCTGCCAATTCCGCCACACCCGCTAATAAACCGATTCGATGGTGCCGGCCAGAGGACTTGAACCCCCAACCTACTGATTACAAGTCAGTTGCTCTACCAATTGAGCTAGACCGGCATGATTATACTTACTGGCGGTCCGGACGGGACTCGAACCCGCGACCTCCTGCGTGACAGGCAGGCATTCTAACCAACTGAACTACCGGACCATAATCAGTTATGTGAAGAAAAACGCAAAAAAAATAAACTGTGTCATTTAAACAGCTTTAATTTGGTTGCGGGGACAGGATTTGAACCTGTGACCTTCGGGTTATGAGCCCGACGAGCTACCGAACTGCTCCACCCCGCGACGTTACAAATCATAACATCGGATATTATCCTGAATGCTATTTGGTTAAAAACTACTGTCTCTTCCTCTTCCAGCTTAGTCGAGGATGATTAATGCGTCGAGAAAACTCGAAGCGTATTCTTTGAAGTAACGCTCGTTGTTCCACCCCGCGACGTTACAAATCATAACATTGGATATTATCCTGAATGCTATTTGGTTAAAAACACAATGGTGGAGGATGACAGGATCGAACTGCCGACCCCCTGCTTGTAAGGCAGGTGCTCTCCCAGCTGAGCTAATCCTCCAATATTTAATA
>NZ_LWBL02000066.1 GCF_001644195.2 Bacillus marinisedimentorum
GAAAGAAAGATTTCAGGCAAGAACAGTGTCCAGCACCAGTCGCAAGTTGCTATCGCCCTAACTGGTGATCCTCTCCGGAAGGGAATACTGCCTTCCTTCGGTCATTCCCCAATATGCATACGCCGATAAACGGGCGGCTGGCACATTTCTTGCCCGATGGGAAATTGCCGGCAAGGAGGTTATTGACGCAGGGCCAATTTTAAGAAAGATAATGGCCACCTGTGACTTTGTCTTCGTTTTAGGTGTGATAGTCGGCTTTTGGGCATGAATTCGGCGGTATTGCGCGTGAAAAACATATCACTCGGCGTGAAAGAACCGGGAATCCGCGTGAAAGTGCATCCCCTTGACCGCGGCTGTTCGTGAACGGCGTGAAATGCTCTTGGTATGGCGCGAAAGGACAGGCATCCGGCGTGAAATATGCCAACATGAAAGAAGAACAAATTGTTTTTTTATAAAATCAGACAAATCCGCCAGGTCTCCATCCAAAAAGGGGGTTCCTGTGATTACGTACATGAGTAAACAGCTGGCTTTTTGCCGCGGGCTTGCTTTATTCAGTGAACGGTCGTGCGAATTTCCATCCTGGGGAACTCAGTTCGTGCTGTCCATATCGGGATGCAGATCAATCGAAGCGTGAAAACAGGGAGGTTCGGCGTGAAAGTGAGGATGTACGGCGTGAAATAGTCACAACGGCGTGAAAGTCAGGCTGTTGGGCATGAATTCGGCGGTATTGCGCGTGAAAAACATATCATTCGGCGTGAAAGAACCGGGAATCCGCGTGAAAGTGCACCCCTTGACCGCGGCTGTTCGTGAAGGGCGTGAAATGCTCTTGGTATGGCGCGAAAGGACAGTCATCCGGCGTGAAATATGCCAACATGAAAGAAGAGCAAATTGTTTTTTTTTATAAAATCAGTCAAATCCGCCAGGTCTCCATCTATACAAGGGACTTCCCGTGATACCGCAACTGAGTAAATAGCTGGTTTTTGGCCCTCGGCTTGCTTTATACGGTGAATGGACGGCTGTCCGCCTTAAAAAACATCTTCCTGCGGGTACCGCTTATGCTTACACCGCTAAACGGACTCCCTGCGCTTTTCTTACACTTCTCGTGTGGCTGAACACGAGTTCCCGGGCGAAAACTCCCTTATTTTTCGCAGTCTGCGCGCAAAATCACTCCTTTTGACTAGAAAAAGTTACATGGGTTATGACGGCAAAATATATCCACAATAATAACACCATGTTTGTGAAGGGGGCAGAAGATGACTACCTTTACCCATTTAAAAAATGAATTGCTGCTTGCAAAATACGAGTTGGAACAACAGCTTACCGGATATAGCAGGGCAGACAGCACCGGTGGTTTATTGGTCGTTGACGATGAGAAAAAACAATTCATCCGGAAGCAAATCGAACAGGAGCTCTGTGACGTGGAGGCGGCACTTGCCAAATTTGACAATGAAACATATGGCTTTTGTGAAAACAGCGGCAAAAAAATTCCGCAATGGCAACTGGAAATCCAGCCTGCTGCCCGGTGTGCTGATGAGCCGCCCGCCCTTTATATTGCCCATTTGAAAACAGAATAAAGCGGGGCCTTGCGCCTGAATTTGAATCAATTAAAGCACTGGAAAAACGGTAAATATATGAAGACCATTGCCGAGGGGTGCGCCGACAGATTGTTTAACGGAGGAACGTGTGCTAAAATGCAATGGTACAGTTGTTCGCCCGCCGGCACATTTTCTGAATGGAGGCACTCCAGTGTTATATTATTTCATTGCATTTATTACGGTCATCATTGACCAGGTGACAAAGTGGCTGGTTGTCACAAACATGGAATTAGGCCAGCGTATCACCCTTATAGATGGTTTTCTGTATTTTACTTCTCACCGCAACAGGGGGGCAGCGTGGGGAATATTGCAAAACCAGATGTGGTTCTTTTATATCATCACAGTAATTGTCGTCGTGGCTGTCATTTATTATATGGAAAAGCATGCGAGCGGCAAACGGCTTGAACAGTGGGCATTCACCCTTATATTAGGCGGGGCAGTCGGTAACTTCATCGACAGGTTGTTCCGCAAAGAAGTGGTTGATTTCATTGATGTGCATATTTTTACATATGATTATCCGATCTTCAATGTCGCAGATTCCGCACTTGTAATCGGCGTGGCGCTGTTTTTTATTTATGCGCTTTTTTATGAAGGAAAAGAGAAGAAGGAGGCCTGAAATGGAAGCAGAAGTTTATTCGTTAACCGCAGGGCCTGAACACGAAAATACAAGAATTGATAAACTGGTCACCGATCAGGAAAGCGATTGGTCGCGGTCCCAGGTGCAGCAGTGGATAAAAGACGGCCTGGTGCTTGTTAACGATAAAGCCGTCAAAGGAAACTACAAAACCAGGTGTGGCGATCAAATCCGGATTACCGTTCCTGAACCCGAAGAGGTCAACGTGCTTCCTGAAGCAATAGAACTTGATGTCCGATATGAAGATCAAGATGTAATTGTTGTGAACAAATCGCGCGGCATGGTCGTCCATCCTGGGCCAGGGCATTCGTCCGGGACGCTTGTGAATGCGCTTCTCCATCATTGTGAGGATCTTTCCGGCATCAATGGGGAGCTGAGGCCGGGGATTGTCCATCGGATCGATATGGATACATCGGGTTTGATCATAGTCGCCAAAAATGATGCGGCACACCAGCACCTTGCCCGCCAGCTCTCAGAGAAGACCGTCACGAGGAAGTATAAAGCGATCGCTCACGGGGTTGTCAGCCATGATAAAGGTACAATCGATGCACCGCTCGGCCGAGACAAAAACGACAGGAAAAAGATGACAGTTACAGATGAAAACAGCCGGAATGCTGTCACACATTTCGAGGTGCTGGAACGGTTCCAGAATTATACGTATGTGGAATGCGTACTGGAAACAGGGCGGACTCACCAGATCAGGGTCCATATGAAATATATCGGCCATCCGCTTGCAGGGGATCCTAAATATGGACCGAAAAAGACGCTGCCGATTGAAGGACAGGCACTCCATGCTGAGGTTCTCGGATTCATTCATCCGCGGACAGGCGAATATGTAGAACTTCAAGCGGAACTTCCGGAGGATATGGAGAAATTGCTCGAACGGCTGCGCAAAACGAGTTGACATATCCGTTTAATTTTGTGATAATTACATTTGAAAACAAAATGAACCTTTAAGACAGTCCCGTGAGGCTGAGAAGGACCCGGTTCGGATGACAGGCTGCATGTCCCCTGCATCCATTTATTATGACAGAACCCGCAATCCTCCTGCCTTGCTGCTGGGGGATTTTTTAATGGAGGTGAAGGACAGTTGAACCAAAAAGCAGTGGTATTGGATGAACAGGCAATTCGCCGGGCCCTGACGAGAATTGCCCACGAAATTATTGAACATAATAAAGGAATTGAGGATTGTATCCTCGTCGGAATCAAAACCCGCGGCATATACATTGCTAACAGGTTAGCCGAGAGGATTGAACAAATCGAAGGGAAAAGCATACCTGTCGGGGAAGTCGATATTACGCTATACCGTGACGACTTAAGTAAAAAGAATGAAAGCAAAGACCCGGAATTGCACGGTACGAAAATACATGAAGACATTTTTGACAAGAAAGTGATTCTCGTAGATGACGTTCTTTACACAGGGAGGACGGTCAGGGCGGCGATGGATGCGGTCATGGATATCGGCCGGCCGGCCCAGATTCAGTTGGCGGTCCTTGTTGACAGAGGTCACCGGGAACTGCCGATAAGGCCTGACTATATCGGGAAAAACATTCCGACATCAAACTCAGAAATCATCATGGTGAAAATGACTGAGGTCGATGAGCTCGATCAAGTCAGCATATATGAACGTGACTAACCCTTTTAATTAAGTCCCGAGAGGCTTGGAAGGGGGCAGGATACGACGAAGCAGAATATCTGCGGAACACACGGCTGGTCCGTACGCAGTCTGTTGCTGTATCTTTAGCCTCTTTGCGCCTCTCGCAAAGAGGCTTTTCTTTTATCCGAAAATACTATATTCCGGGGAGGAATTATGCATGGAAAAAAATAATATCAAAATGGATGTCAGAGAGGTTCCAAAACTGCATGAGTGGCTGACGTTGAGCCTGCAGCACTTATTCGCGATGTTCGGTGCGACGGTGCTTGTGCCTTTCCTTACAGGATTAAGCCCGGCGGTAGCCCTCATTTCCAGCGGGCTCGGTACACTATCATACTTGCTGATCACAAAAGGGCGCATACCTGCATATCTAGGTTCGTCGTTTGCATTCATCGGTCCGATTATCGCGGCTTCTGCGGCAGGCGGCCCTGAAGCAGCTATGATCGGAAGCTTTATGGCAGGGCTGGTGTACGGAATTGTCGCTGTTCTTATAAAAATGCTGGGGCTGCGCTGGCTGCTTCACCTGCTTCCGCCGGTCGTTGTCGGCCCCGTCATTATTGTCATCGGGCTTGGCCTCGCAAGTGTCGCAATCGACATGGCCATGTATGTACCCGGAACAGAGGACTACAGCCTGACCCACTTTTCAGTAGCGCTTGTCACGCTTGCCATCACAGTAATCGGCTCGATTTTCTTCCGCGGTTTTTTCGGGCTGATTCCAATTCTAATAGGTATTATCGGCGGCTATACATTTGCATATATCATGGGGCTTGTTGATCTGGCAGCCGTCAAAGAAGCAGCCTGGCTGCAGGCACCGGAGTTCATCATTCCATTTATCACGTACTCGCCGGCTGAAGTTTTCAGCTGGGAAATTGGATTGATCATCGTTCCGGTGGCTATCGTTACAATTGCGGAACACATCGGCGACCAGATGGTTCTGAGCAAGATAGCCGGAAGAAACTTCCTTACGAAACCGGGCTTGCATCGATCGATTCTTGGTGACGGTGTTGCAACAATGATTGCTTCATTCATCGGCGGCCCGCCAAATACGACGTACGGTGAAAATATTGGTGTTCTGGCCATCACAAGAGTGTTCAGCGTCTTTGTCATCGGCGGTGCAGCTGCTTCAGCAATCATGTTCGGATTTATTGGAAAGATTTCAGCCCTGATTGAGTCTATCCCAACAGCTGTCATGGGAGGCGTTTCAATCCTCCTGTTCGGTATCATCGCCTCATCCGGTCTTCGGATGCTCATTGATAACCGGGTCGACCTCGGCGAGAAGAGAAATCTTGTCATCTCATCCGTCATTCTTGTGATCGGCGTCGGCGGAGCGTTCGTCCAGCTGTCTGATAATCTGCAAATTGCCGGAATGGCGCTGGCTGCCATTACTGGTGTCATTCTAAATCTTGTCCTGCCTGGCAAGGAAAGCGCCCAGGGAGATATGAGAATGTTTGAGAGAGAGGCAGACGGAAAAGAGGAAGTTGCATAAAAATACATCTTTAATTGAAGTCCGGAGAGGCTTTAAAGGTGTGGATAAAGGAAAGTTACATCTTCCGCACCCCGTATATGAAGAACGGGGCGCTTTTTTAAAAAATAGAACTTTTAAAGGGGATGGTGTAAAAATGTATAATTTATTAACAATGATGGATTTAAATACAGATGAAATCATGGTAATGTTAAAAGAAGCACAACATTTTGCCGAAGGCGGTGTATGGACTCCGGATGATAAACGGTTCGTTGCCAATCTTTTTTTTGAACCGAGCACGCGGACGCGTTTCAGTTTCGAGGTTGCGGAAAAGAAACTGGGACTTGAAGTGCTGAATTTCGAAGCAGGATCATCCAGTGTACAAAAGGGAGAAACTTTGTATGACACGGTACAGACCATGGCTGCAATCGGAGCTGATGCAGCAGTCATCCGCCATCCCCGGGACAGTTATTTCGAAGAGCTGGCAGGCAAGGTTGATATTCCGATTATCAATGCCGGTGACGGATGCGGAAACCATCCGACACAATCCCTCCTTGATTTATTGACCATTTACCAGGAATTTGGCCGGTTTTCAGGTCTGAATGTTGTGATAGCTGGCGATATCCGCCATAGCAGAGTTGCAAGATCGAACGAAGAAATCTTGAATCGTCTTGGTGCAAATGTATATTTTTCCGCACCCGGCCAGTGGCAGTCACATGTGTCCGCTCCCGGCCAGTACATTCCCATGGATGAAGCAGTGGAAAAGGCTGATGTCATGATGCTTCTCCGCATTCAGCATGAACGCCACCAATTAAAGGCAGTCCACTCATCTGAGGAATACCACCTGCAATACGGCCTCACGGCAGACCGTGCCAAACGGATGAAGCGGGAGAGCATCATTATGCATCCAGCACCTGTCAATAGAGGTGTTGAAATAGCAGATGAGCTTGTTGAAAGCAAACAGTCGCGAATTTTCAAGCAAATGAAAAACGGCGTATATGTCAGAATGGCTGTATTGAAGCGGGCGTTACAAATGAAGGGGGACTATGCACATGGATACTATCTTGAAAAATGTTAACGTACTGAATGAAGACGGAAAGCTGATGAAGCAAGATATCCGCATCGCTTCCGGCCGGATAGAAAAAATCGCTGAGACAATTGAACCTTCAGGAAGTGAAGAAGTTAAAGATGCCGGAGGCCTGTTTGCGGCACCGGGACTTGTCGACCTCCATGTCCATTTGCGGGAACCAGGCGGGGAAAAGAAAGAAACGATTGCGAGCGGAACCAGAGCTGCTGCACTTGGCGGTTTCACCACTATCGCCGCTATGCCGAACACAAGGCCGGTGCCGGATCATCCTGACAGGCTGGATTGGCTTAACAGGCGCATACAGGAGACAGCAGCAGTCCGCGTTCTCCCATATGCATCCATTACTGTACGGGAAGCAGGAAAGGAACTGACCGACTTTTCGGCCCTCTCGGAAAAAGGAGCGTTCGCTTTTACGGATGATGGTGTAGGCGTGCAGTCAGCCGGAATGATGCTTTCCGCAATGAAGAAGGCTGCATCGCTCGGAAAGGCGATTGTCGCCCACTGTGAAGATGACACGCTGAAAAACAACGGTGCGGTCCACGATGGACGTTTTGCTGAAAAACACCAGCTGCGGGGGATCCCGTCTGTTGCAGAATCAGTCCATATCGCAAGAGACGTGCTGCTTGCAGAAGCTTCAGGCTGCCATTATCACGTTTGCCATATAAGCACGAAAGAATCTGTCAGGGTCGTCCGTGACGCCAAGCGGGCAGGCATCCGGGTGACAGCGGAAGTCACGCCGCACCATTTGCTTCTGTCAGAAGATGACATCCCCGGACTTGATTCTAATTTCAAAATGAATCCCCCTTTGAGAAGCAGGGAGGATAAGGAGGCTCTGCTTCAAGGGCTGAAGGATGGAACAATCGATTTTATTGCTACGGACCATGCTCCCCACACCGAAGCTGAAAAAGCGGAAGGAATGGAACTGGCGCCGTTTGGGATTACCGGGCTGGAGACAGCTTTTCCTCTTTTGTATACCTATCTTGTGGAAACAGGGGAAATCAGCTTGAAGGAACTGGTCGAATATCTGACAGTGAAACCATCTGGCACCTTCGGACTGCCTTACGGCACACTGGAAGCCGGTAAGCCGGCAGATATCGTTTTAATCGATTTGGATCATGAAAAAGTGATTGATCCGGAACGTTTCGCATCGAAAGGAAAAAACACACCGTTTGGAGGCTGGAAATGCAAAGGCTGGCCAGCCGTCACATATGTTAATGGGAAACTTGTCTGGGAGAAAGGAAGTGTGCCTGAATGAAACGGCAGCTTATTTTAGAAGATGGATCAGTATTTATCGGAGAAGGTTTTGGAAGCCTTGAGGAAAAAGAAGGGGAAGTCGTTTTCAATACAGGCATGACAGGCTATCAGGAAATCCTGACCGACCCTTCATACTGCGGGCAAATAGTGACGCTGACCTATCCGCTTATCGGAAACTACGGGGTCAACAGGGATGACTTTGAAACGATAAAACCGGCAGTTCACGGGCTAATTGTAAAAGAAGCGGCCGAGTACCCTTCAAATTGGCGGTCAAAAGAACCGATCGGACAATTTTTAAAGGAAAGAGGGATTCCGGCTATCAGCGGCATTGATACACGAAAATTGACAAGAATCATTCGGGAACACGGAACATTGAAAGGCAAAATCTGTTCTATGGATAGTGATCCGGCTGCAGTGGCCGCTGAACTGCGCGCGAAAGACATGCCTCGGAACCAGGTTGAAAAAGTTTCAGCAAAGGATCCGTACCCGAGTCCAGGAACTGGATACCGGGTGGTTCTGGTCGATTTCGGGATGAAACACGGTATTCTGAGGGAACTTAACCAGCGCGGTTTTGATGTCGTCGTTGTGCCTTATAATACGACTGCTGAGGAAATTCTGAGGCTTCATCCTGACGGGATCATGCTGTCAAATGGACCAGGGGATCCGAAAGATGTCCCGGAAGCAGCTGAAATGATACAGGCGCTGCTCGGCAAAGTGCCGATTTTCGGCATTTGCCTTGGCCATCAGCTGTTTGCCCTGGCGTGCGGCGCCAATACAAAGAAAATGAAGTTCGGGCACCGCGGCGCGAATCATCCGGTCGTCGATCTTCAGACAGGAAAAGTTGCCCTCACATCTCAAAATCACGGCTATACCGTAACAGGTGATTCAGTGGATCAGACGGAGCTGATTGTAACCCACAAGGCGCTTAATGATGAAACGATTGAAGGCTTGCGCCATATACGGTATCCGGCTTTCACGGTTCAATACCATCCTGAAGCATCGCCCGGGCCGCATGATGCCAATCAGCTATTTGAAGACTTTCTCAGCATGATCGAAACGGAACAGAAGAAAGGGGAACAGACATGCCAAAGCGTAAAGATATAAACAAAATACTAGTGATCGGTTCAGGACCAATCATCATTGGCCAGGCGGCTGAGTTTGATTACGCCGGGACACAGGCATGCCAGGCTCTTAAAGAAGAAGGATATGAAGTCATTCTTGTCAATTCGAATCCGGCAACAATCATGACAGATACAAATATTGCCGACCGTGTCTATATTGAGCCGCTTACCCTTGATTTTGTCAGCAGGATCATCCGGAAAGAGCGACCTGATGCCCTTGTGCCGACACTAGGCGGACAAACCGGCCTGAACATGGCTGTCGAGCTTCATGAATCGGGTGTTCTTGAAGAGTGCGGAGTGGAAATACTGGGCACGAAATTATCGGCAATCCAAAAAGCGGAAGACCGCGAAGCGTTCCGCCAGCTTATGGGTGACCTCAACCAGCCGGTTCCGGAAAGTGAAATCATCCATTCGATCCCTGAAGCTTATGATTTCGTCGGCAAAGTCGGCTACCCGATCATCGTGCGGCCGGCATATACACTCGGCGGCACTGGAGGGGGGATTTGTAAAAATGATGAGGAACTTGAGGAAATCGTCGCGAGCGGCTTGAAAAACAGTCCGGTCAATCAGTGCCTGCTCGAAAAAAGCATTGCCGGGTATAAAGAAATTGAATATGAAGTTATGAGGGACAAAGACGATAATGCCATTGTTGTCTGTAATATGGAAAATATCGATCCTGTCGGTGTCCATACCGGTGACTCCATTGTTGTAGCGCCGAGCCAGACGCTCAGTGACAGGGAATACCAGCTCCTCCGCAATGTTTCGTTAACCATTATCAGGGCGCTTGAAATAGAGGGCGGGTGCAACGTGCAGCTTGCCCTTGATCCTGACAGTTTCGACTACTACGTCATTGAAGTGAATCCGAGGGTCAGCCGTTCGTCTGCACTGGCATCGAAAGCGACCGGTTATCCAATTGCCAAGCTGGCAGCCAAAATCGCTGTCGGCCTGACGCTAGCGGAGATGAAGAACCCGGTCACTGGTAAAACGGTCGCCTGTTTTGAACCGGCCCTTGATTATGTCGTAACGAAGATTCCGCGCTGGCCTTTCGATAAATTTGAATCAGCCAACCGGAAACTCGGCACCCAGATGAAGGCAACCGGTGAAGTGATGGCGATTGGCCGCAATTTTGAAGAGTCACTTTTAAAAGCGGTAAGATCTCTTGAAACAGGTGTGTATGACCTTGTGATGGAAGGAACTTCTGAACTGACGGATCAGGAAATCGAGGCAAGGATACGCACTGCTGACGATTCCCGCCTGTTTATCGTCGCAGAAGCATTCCGGAGGGGCTTTGACATTGAAACAATCTGGTCCTGGAGCAAAATCGACCGATTTTTTCTTCATAAAATCAGCAAGCTTGTCAGCATGGAAAACGAGCTCCGCGCCAATCCGGGCAATGCAAGTGTTTTGGATAAAGCGAAACACAGCGGGTACAGTGACAAGGGGATTGCCGGCCTGTGGGGAATGGACGAAGAGGAAGTGTACAAAATCCGTAAAGAAAGCGGCTTAATGCCGGTTTATAAAATGGTTGATACCTGTGCGGCGGAATTTGAGTCCCTGACCCCTTACTTTTATGGTACGTATGAAGAGGAGAACGAATCGGGGAAAACCGATAAGGAAAGCGTGCTGGTCCTCGGCTCAGGCCCGATAAGGATTGGCCAGGGGATCGAGTTTGACTATGCGACTGTTCATTCGGTCTGGGCGATAAAAGAAGCCGGTTATGAAGCGATTATCATCAACAATAACCCGGAAACCGTTTCGACCGACTTCAGCGTCTCCGACAAGCTGTATTTCGAGCCGCTTACAATCGAAGACGTCATGCATGTCATCGAAATTGAACAGCCGGCCGGCGTCGTCGTCCAGTTCGGAGGTCAAACGGCCATCAATCTGGCAGACGGTCTTGCCAGACGGGGAGTGAAAATCCTTGGCACGTCGCTTGAGAACATGGACCGTGCGGAAGACAGGGACAAGTTCGAACAGGCGCTTCTTGCACTGAACGTTCCCCAGCCGCTTGGCAAGACTGCGGTATCCGTCGAAGAAGCGGTTGCCATCGCGGAAGACATCGGGTATCCGGTTCTCGTCCGCCCATCTTATGTCCTTGGGGGCAGGGCGATGGAAATCGTCGACAGGAAGGAAGAGCTGCTGCGCTACATGGCAAACGCCGTCAAAGTCAGCCCTGCCCATCCGGTTCTCATCGACCGTTATATGATAGGCAAGGAAATCGAAGTCGATGCAGTATCTGACGGAGAAAATGTCCTCATTCCAGGAATCATGGAACATATCGAAAGGGCAGGGGTCCACTCCGGTGATTCAATTGCAGTTTATCCGCCGCAAAGCCTGACAGATGAAATCAAAAGCCAGATCATTGACTATACAACCTCTATCGCGCGCGGACTTGATATCAAAGGCCTTTTGAACATCCAATTTGTTGTCTATCAGAATCGGGCGTATGTGCTGGAAGTCAATCCGCGTTCAAGCAGGACGGTTCCATTCCTGAGTAAAATTACCGGAATCCCGATGGCGAATCTCGCGGCAAAAATTATTCTTGGCAAAACCCTGATCGAACTCGGTTATGCCGGGGGCTATCATCCTGAACCTGCCGACGTGTTTGTGAAAGTTCCTGTTTTCTCCTTTGCAAAATTGCGGAGAGTGGATATTACACTCGGACCTGAAATGAAATCAACAGGAGAAGTGATGGGGCGCGACCGGACGCTTGAAAAGGCACTGTATAAAGGCTTGATTGCTTCCGGCATCGACATTCCGACTTATGGTTCTGTTCTCTTCACAGTTGCTGATAAAGATAAAGAAGAAGCGCTGCCGCTTGTTGAGCGTTTTTATAAGATCGGTTACCAGATTCTTGCGACAGAAGGAACGGCAAGTCACATCCAGGAAGCAGGCATTCCGGTCACGGTTGTCAATAAAATCGGTGCACCGAGCCAAAACCTTTTGGATATCATCAGGCAGGGCGGCACTCAGTTTGTCGTCAATACACTCACGAAAGGGAAGCAGCCGGCACGTGACGGCTTCCGCATCCGCCGGGAATCTGTCGAAAATGGCATTGCCTGCCTGACATCACTCGATACGGCCGAAGCGATTTTGCGAGTCCTCGAATCGATGACTTTTTCTGCAGAATCCATTCATCTATTGGAACGAAATGAGGTCATGGGAGTATGAAAAGGACGGAAAGAATGAAGGTTGTTTCTCAAAAACTCATTGCTGAAGACATTTATGAACTGGTGCTTACCGGTACACTTGTAGAAGAGATGGGTGAACCCGGGCAGTTTGTGCACATCAAAGTGAGCGACGGTAACGATCCGCTGTTGAGGAGACCGATCAGCATTTGTGACATCGACCATGAGGCACAAACATTTACGGTGGTTTACCGGAAAGAGGGGAGAGGGACAGCCGTTCTTTCCGAAAAAAAGCAGGGAGCGGAAGTGGACGTGCTCGGACCGCTGGGCAATGGATTCCCGGCGGCTGCAACAGACGGAGGGCAGACAGCCCTTCTTGTCGGAGGCGGAATCGGCGTACCGCCGCTCTACTATCTTTCTAAAAAACTGAAGAAGCTCGGTGTGAAGGTCATTCATGTTCTCGGCTTCAAGACGGAAGGCGCAGTATTTTATGAAAAGGAATTCAACGCTCTCGGAATGACACATATCACGACAGAGGACGGCAGTTTTGGAACAAAAGGATTTGTCACTGATGTCATCGAAAAGGAAAACCTTTTATTCGATACGATGTACGCTTGCGGCCCAACTGCCATGCTTAAGGCGGTCAGCAGCGGGAAATCGGACAGCAGCGTCTTTATCTCTCTTGAAGAAAGAATGGGATGCGGAATTGGCGCCTGTTTTGCCTGCGTGTGCCACACAGCGGATGATCCTGATGGGTTTTCATATAAGAAGGTTTGCAGTGACGGACCGGTATTCCGTGCAGGAGAGGTGGTGCTTCCATGAATCGTTTAAGTGTCGATCTGCCGGGGCTTCAACTTAAAAATCCGGTGATGCCGGCATCAGGCTGTTTCGGCTTCGGGAAGGAATTTGCAGAGTTCTTTGATCTTTCTGTGCTCGGGGCTATCATGATCAAAGCGACCACAGAAGAGCCCCGCTTCGGCAATCCGACACCAAGGGTGGCGGAAACACCGGGCGGGATGCTGAACGCAATCGGCCTTCAAAATCCCGGTCTCATAAAAGTGATGGAAGAAGAGCTGCCGTGGCTCGAACAGTTCAATGTACCAATCATCGCAAACGTAGCAGGTTCACAGGTAAAAGATTATGTAAAGGTGGCTGAAACCGTTTCGGCAGCTCCGAACGTAGCTGCACTGGAGCTTAATATTTCCTGTCCGAATGTAAAGCAGGGAGGCATCACGTTCGGAACGATCCCTGCCGTGGCGGCGGAACTGACAGCAAAAGTTAAGGAAGTATCCGCCGTTCCCGTATACGTGAAGCTGTCGCCAAATGTGACCGATATCGTCGAAATGGCCAAAGCGGTCGAACAGGCGGGGGCCGACGGGATTACAATGATCAACACTCTTCTCGGCATGCGCCTTGATTTAAAAACGGCACGGCCTGTTTTGGCAAATGGGAGCGGTGGTCTCTCGGGTCCGGCGGTAAAACCGGTTGCCGTGAGAATGGTTTATGAAGTGAGCCGGAATGTGTCGATTCCCATTATCGGAATGGGTGGAATCCAGACAGCTGAAGACGCACTTGAGTTGATTTATGCTGGTGCCAGTGCTGTTGCGGTAGGCACAGCCAATTTTGTAGATCCATTCGTAACGCCAAAAATCATTGAGGCGCTGCCGGATGTGCTTGATCAATATGAAATCGGCCATATTTCCGAAGCGGTTGGGAGGAGTTGGAAACAGTATGGAACAGTCCCTCATTGTTGCACTTGATTTTTCCGGCCAAAAAGAAACGGCTGATTTTTTACGCAAGTTTAAGCATGAGCCTCTTTTTGTGAAAGTCGGGATGGAATTGTTTTACAAGGAAGGGCCGGCTGTTATGGAGATGCTTAAACAGGATGGGCACCGTATATTTTTGGACTTGAAGCTTCATGATATTCCGAATACGGTTTACAGAGCCATGAAAAATCTTGCTGCACTTGGGGCTGACATGGTTAACGTCCATGCTGCAGGGGGAAGCAGCATGATGGAACATGCTGTCGAAGGTCTGGAAGCCGGCACCCCCGCTGGTACAGACCGTCCCAGCTGTATTGCCGTCACACAGCTGACAAGCACCGATGAGCATATGCTTTTTCATGAACTCCAGATCCAAAGACCGCTTGAGGAAGTTGTCCTTCATTATGCAGGTCTTGCGCAAAGGAGCGGATTGGACGGCGTCGTTTGCTCTGTACATGAGTCCGCTTCTATAAGCAAGTCATTCGGACGGGAATTCATAAAGGTGACCCCGGGCATACGGCCGGCCGGAAGCGGAGCCGGGGACCAAAAACGAATCGCTATGCCCCATGAAGCAAAAAAGGCCGGCAGCACGGCGATTGTAGTAGGACGTGCGATTACACAAGCGGACGACCCGGTTTCCGCTTATCAGTCGATTAAAAAGGAATGGATGGGATACGATGAGTAAACAAATTGCCAGGCACCTTCTTGATATAGGTGCTGTCGCTTTGCGGCCCGAACAGCCGTTCACGTGGTCGTCCGGAATGAAATCGCCGATTTATTGCGATAACCGTCTCACACTTTCTTTTCCGGATATCAGGTCGGACATCGCTGCCGGTTTCAAGAAGCTGATCGAAGAAAAGTTTCCAGAAGCTGAGCTCATCGCCGGTACGGCTACTGCCGGAATCCCTCATGCCGCCCTTGTCAGCGATCTGCTGAACCTGCCGATGTGCTATGTCCGCTCAAAAGCGAAGGGACACGGGAAAGGGAATCAGATTGAAGGGGTAGCGACTTCAGGGCAAAAGGCGGTTGTCATTGAAGACTTGATTTCTACAGGCGGAAGTGCGCTCGCTGCAGCTTCAGCTTTGCGTGAAGCAGGAGTGGAAGTGCTTGGCATAGCGGCGATTTTCACATACGGCCTTGAAAAAGGGGAAAAGAATTTCCGGGAGGCGGGAATCCCGTTTTATACGCTGACTGAATTCGAAGAATTGATGACGGCTGCCCTCGAAATAGATAAGTTGAAAGCCGAAGATGTTGAAAAGCTGCATAAGTGGAAACGGAACCCGGCCGCTGAAGAGTGGATGGCTTAATTGATGATTGGATTAGAAAAACGCACCGGGCCGGTGCGTTTTCTTATACGGAATGGTTATAAATTCATCAGTTCAAGCAGGACTCTTGAATAATACTGGATTCAGTCAACAACAAGCAATCAGGATTCTGGCTTTTTCAGCCGGTAGACAAGGTCTTCATCAGGAGTCACAAAAACCGTCTGCTGATTATCGTAAGTTACATAGCCGGGTTTGGCCCCGTGTGGTTTGCGAACATTTTTTATCAATGTATAGTCGACAGGCACAGAACTCGAAGAACGGGCTTTACTGAAATAGGCCGCTAGATTAGCTGCTTCTATGATTGTTTGCTCCGATGGATTTTTCGCTCTGATAACAACGTGAGAACCGGGGATATCCTTCGTATGGAACCACAGTTCATCTTTACCGGCTAAACGGTTTGTCAAATATTCATTTTGTTTATTGTTTTTCCCCACGAACACTTCGTGTCCTTCTGAGCTGATATATCGCTCAAGGGAAGGTTTCGACGGCCTGGATTTGGTTTTGGAGCCGCTGCGGCTCCTTTTTTTCAGATACCCCTGGTCGGCCAGTTCTTCCCTGATTTCTTCAATATCTTTCGGTGCCGCTGTTTCCACCTGCTGAAGCAATGTTTCCAGGTACTTGATTTCTTCTTCCGTTTTATCCATCTGTCCTGTAATGACTGTAACGGAGTTTTTGGCCTTCTGGTATTTTTGAAAATAGGCCTGCGCGTTTTCTGACGGCGATTTTTGCGGGTCGAGCGGAATGTCGATTTGCCCGCCGTTTTCATCGTAATAGTTTGTCACTGTCACGCTCTTATCACCTCGGCTGACTGCATAGATGTGGGCGGTCAGCAGTTCGCCGTACAATTTCCATTTATCCGCATTTCGGCTGTCGGCAAGGGTTTTTTGCAGTTTTTTGATCTTCTTTTTGTATTTGTTTATTTCGTTTTTAAGAAGCCGCTCAAAATCGTTTCCCTGCTGTTTGACGCGGTCCCGCTCCGCTTTACCGTAATAAAATCGGTCGAGCATTTCACTTACAGAGCCATATGTGGTCCGGTCTCCATTCACGTGATCCAAGTCGGTAATGTAAAATACATCTTTGCCCCCATGCCTGATGATTTGCGGTGTATAATCATGCTGTTTCAGCCTGTCCATGAACCGAATGAAACTGGCAGGAAGAGTTTGCCTGTTAGGAAGTCCTGCACGATGGACGATTTCTTTTGCAGCAAGAGGAGACAGTCCGGCGAATTGCTGGACAAGCTGCATATGGAGCTTGCCGCTGTTGAAATCGATTTTCCGGACGATGTCTTCCTGTGACATATCGAACGGGTCGGCTTTATGCTGTTCAGGCGGTGCGATGTACTCCCTGCCCGGCATGACCGTCCGGTGCCGGTTGACAGCAGGGCTCAAATGCTTGATGCTGTCGAAGATGATTCCTTTTTCACTGTCCACCAGTATAATATTGCTGTGCCGGCCCATTATCTCAACGATGAGCTTTTTATATGAAAAGTCCCCGATTTCATTTTTTGACTTCATATGAAAGACAAGGATCCTGTCCATGTCCTGCTGTTCGATTTTTTCAATGATGCTGCCTTCCAGGTGTTTGCGCAGCAGCATGCAAAACATCGGCGGTTCCGCCGGGTTTTCGTATTGCTCTTTTGTCAGATGGACCCTTGCATAGCTTGGGTTGGCCGACAGCAGCAATTTATGTTTTCTTCCGGATGCCCGGATATGGAAAAGAAGATCGTATTTATACGGTTGATAAATTTTGGCTATCCGCCCGGTGCCGATTGCATTTTGCAACTCAAAAGCAGCAGCGCGCGTCAATAAACCATCATAAGACATGTAAGTCACCTCATCATTTCTCGGTCTTCAAGCAGGTATAGGTATGAAAATTACGGATGAGCCGATTCAGTTCGGCTGTTGATTGTGTACGCCGCTAAACGGAGCTCTCCGCATTTCGTCGTGTCCAGCTGCGAGCACCAGCGGCTAGCGACATAAGCAGTGGCCCCCTCCAGAAGGAAAGGGCGCCTTCCTGCGGGTACCCCTGCTTATGCGTACGCCGCTAAACGGTGCTCTCCGCATTTCGTCGTGTCCAGCTGCAGGCGCCAGCGGCTAGTGACATAAGCAGCCCATCCTCTGAAGGGAAAGAGCGCCCTTCCTGAGGACGTTCTGCTTATGCATACGCCGCTAACCAGGCGCCTTCCGCATTTCGCAGTGTCCAGCTGCGAGCACCAGCGGCTAGCGACATAAGCAGTGGCCCCCTCCGGAAGGAAAGGGCGCCTTCCTGCGGGAACCCCTGCTTATGCGTACGCCGCTAAACGGTGCTCTCCGCATTTCGTTTAATTATATCATTATTTCTTATTTTTCGAAGGTGTGAGGGTTTTGGGTGGGGGAATTATCATACATTACTTGTTGAAGATAGCAAAATTATATAAAATAGTGAAGTGGATGTGATAAGATGATAAAAAGTATGACTGGATACGGCAGAACAAAAAAAGAATCTGATCAGTTCGCTGTGACGGCCGAAATCAAATCGGTCAATCATCGGTTCAATGAAATTTCAGTGCGCATGCCGAGGCAAATGATGATGTTTGAAGATAAAATCAAACGGGTCATCGGCCGCGTGACGGCACGCGGTAAAATCGATGTCTTCATTTCTCTGGAAGGGGAAGGGGCTGTCAGCAGGGACCTTGAAGTGGATTGGACGCTGCTGGATGCCTACTATGAACAAATCAAATCCATAGCCGGCCGCTATCAGTTAAATGAAGAGATTCGCCTGTCGCATCTCATGAACTTGAAAGATGCATTCCAGGTAGTGGAACGGGAGGGCAATTCGGCAGAACTGGAGGGCGTCCTGCTCCAGGCTGTTGAGGAAGCGGCTTTGAAACTTGTAGACATGCGGTTAGAAGAGGGCCGTCAGCTTTATAAGGACATCTCTGCTCTTTTGGAGAAAATCAGCACGATCGTACAGGATCTGTCGGACTATAAGGATACTGTCGCGGATAAATATCGGACCCGCCTCATCGGGAAAATCGAGGATTTTTTGAATGGGACGGGGGAAATCGATGAAACAAGAGTTATTCAGGAAGTTGCGATCTTTGCGGAAAAGGCGGATATTAATGAAGAGCTTACAAGGCTCTGCAGCCACATCGAACAATTCAGTACGGCATTACATAGTGATGACTCCGTTGGGCGGAAGCTTGATTTTCTTGTGCAGGAAATGAATCGGGAAATGAACACGATCGGTTCAAAAGCGAATGATGCCGGAATCAGCCGCCAGGTTGTGGAAATGAAAAGCGCGCTTGAAAAAATCAAGGAGCAGGTGCAAAATATTGAATGACCATGAAGACGGTTAGCCGCTTTCATGTCGGGGAATAATAGACAATTGACCAGTAGGAGGACAACCGGATGAGCATTAAATTAATTAATATCGGCTTTGGTAATATCGTATCAGCCAATCGCATCATTTCTATTGTAAGTCCTGAATCTGCACCGATTAAACGGATTATACAGGAAGCGCGTGACCGAAATATGCTGGTTGATGCCACATACGGCCGAAGAACACGTGCGGTGATCATCGCTGACAGTGACCACGTGATATTATCTGCTGTCCAGCCGGAAACAGTGGCGCAGCGGCTGTTGAATAAAGAGGACATTCAGGACGAAGGGTAGGTTATTATCGTTATATGAAACAAAAAGGTTTGTTAATCGTACTTTCCGGGCCTTCCGGAGTAGGAAAGGGCACTGTCCGCAAGGCGCTGTTTGAAAAGGAAGAAACAAAGCTCCAATACTCCATTTCCATGACCACCCGCAAACCGCGTGAAGGGGAAGTCGACGGTGTCGATTATTTTTTTAAATCAAAAGAAGAGTTTGAAGAACTGATCCGCAACGATAAACTGCTGGAGTGGGCTGAATATGTAGGCAACTACTATGGGACCCCTGTGGATTATGTAAGGCAAACCCTTGATGAAGGCAAGGATGTGCTGCTGGAAATTGAAGTGCAGGGAGCACTGCAAGTACGCAAAAGGTTTCCGGAAGGCGTCTTTTTGTTCCTTGCACCGCCGAGCCTTGACGAGCTGCGCTCTCGCATTGAAAATCGCGGGACCGAAACTGAGGAACTCATTCTAAACAGAATGAACGTTGCCCGCGATGAGATTGAAATGATGTCGGCATATGATTATGTCGTTGTCAACGATGAAATTAATAATGCCTGTGACCGAATCAACGCCATCGTGACTGCCGAGCATTGTAAAAGGGAACGGGTGGAAGAACAATTTAAACAGATGATGGGAGCTGAGTAGATTATGATGCTTTATCCTTCAATTGACACATTAATGGAGAAAATCGATTCTAAATATACACTCGTTACACTGGCAGCCAAAAGAGCGAGACAAATCCAGGAGGACCGGAGAACGCTCATAGACAGTCCTTCGTCAAACAAGTACGTCGGGATGGCGCTCGAAGAAATACAGGATGGTAAATTGAAAGTTGATGTTCCTGAATAATTATCGTCAGTCTAACAACCTGTGTTTTTGCACATAGGTTGTTATTTTTTTCGTTTCCCTGTGAAGGTCCGAAATAGATGAAAGAGCAGAGAAAAATATTCCCATAACTTCCGGTTATGCCATCTTTGCTAAATATGGGATGTTAAAAAGAGAGGGGCATTGTTATGATGGAAGGCAAAAATATTTTGTTATGTGTAAGCGGCGGCATCGCCGTTTATAAGGCTGCGGCTTTGGCCAGCAAGCTTTCCCAGACTGGTGCGAATGTAAAGGTGATTATGACGGATTCAGCCCGGCAATTCGTATCTCCGCTCACGTTTCAATCGCTTTCCCGCAATCCGGTCTACACGGATACATTTGATGAAAAAGATGCAGCGGTCATCGCCCATATTGATCTCGCCGACTGGGCTGACCTCGTGATTGTCGCGCCTGCAACAGCGAATGTCATTGGGAAACTGGCCAACGGGATTGCCGATGACATGTTATCGACCACCCTGCTGGCTGTCCGCGCCCCGGTCTGGCTTGCCCCGGCAATGAATGTCCATATGTACGCCCACCCGGCAGTCCGGGAAAACATGGATAAGCTGGCCGAAAGAGGACACCAGTTCATTGAACCGGGTGAAGGATATCTCGCATGCGGTTATACTGGCAAGGGCCGCCTGGAAGAGCCTGAGACCATCGCCGGACACGCGGCCGAATATTTCCGTAAATCAGGTTCGCTCAAAGGGAAAAAGCTGATTGTGACGGCCGGCCCTACTGTTGAAAGGGTTGATCCTGTCAGGTTTTTCACAAACAGGTCAACAGGAAAGATGGGTTTCGCCATCGCTGAAGAGGCGGCTGAGCAAGGGGCCGAAGTCGTTCTCGTTTCAGGTCCTGTTTCGCTGGCTGATCCGCCGGGTGTCCATGTCGTAAGGGTGGAAACGGCCGAAGAAATGTTCAATGCGGTAATGGATCATTACGAACGGGCTGACATTGTCGTAAAAGCTGCCGCTGTTGCCGATTATCGTCCTGTTGAGATTCATGGGCAGAAAATGAAGAAGAGCGAAGGGTCTCTCATGCTCGAAATGGAACGGACAAAGGACATCCTGAAGACGCTTGGCAGCCAAAAAAGCGGGCAGGTGCTTGTCGGTTTTGCTGCCGAGAGTGAACGGGTCGAAGAATATGCCCGCAAGAAACTTGAAAGCAAAAACCTTGATATCATTGTCGCAAACAACATCAATGAAGCGGGGTCGGGCTTCGGTTCAGACACGAATTCGGTTCAAATTTATAAAAGGGACGGCTCTTCAAGGGAACTGCCGCTATTGGCAAAAAGGGAAGTCGCAAAGGTTATTCTTGCAGAAGCAGTCGAATTAATAAAGGGGAAACATGAATGATAGTAGCAAAAATAATAGTGGATGTGCCGGCCAACCAGACGGACAGGCCGTTTGATTATCTGGTTCCGGAACAATGGCAGCAGGTCATCAGGCCGGGCATGCGGGTAGCTGTCCCGTTCGGCCCCCGGAAACTGCAAGGTTTTGTCGTCGGGTTACAGGAAGGAAGCACTGTGAAACGGCTGAAGGAGATTGAAGAGATTCTTGATCCTGAGCCCGTATTAACCGGCGAACTGCTTGATCTCGGGTTCTGGCTGAGTGAAAACACCCTTTCTTTTGCCATCACTGCCTTTCAGGTTATGCTGCCGGCGGCGATGAAAGCAAAATACGAGAAAGAAGTGGCGTTGAGCGATGGGGTCGGCCAGGAGGATTTACACCCATCTGTGAGACCGCTATTCGAAGGGAAACAATCGATCCGCTGGAAGGATGCCGATCCACAACTATATGTTGAGCTTCAAAAAGAAATTACCGCAAAACATCTCGATGTCGTTTATCATGTAAAGGATCGGGCCGGGAAAAAAACGGACAGATACATCAAGCCTGCCTTTACCGGGGCAGCACTCGACCAATTGATGAAGGCTTTGAACAAGCAGGCGGTGAAACAGAAAAAGGTCCTTGCTTATTTCTCAGAATCGGAAAAACCGGTATTGCTGAAGGAATTGCTCGATGCCGCTGGAACTACGGAAGCACCTGTCAAAGCCCTTATCGAAAAAGGCATACTGATTGAAGAAGAAGTAGAAGCATTCAGAGATCCTTATGGAGAACAGGAATTCACCAGGACAGAAGCCTTACAGCTTTCAGACGAACAGCAGCGTGCATTTCGTTCCATATCCAGAGAAATTGAACGGGAGAACCATAAAGTATTTCTGTTGCATGGAATTACAGGAAGCGGTAAGACTGAAGTGTATCTGCAGGCAATCGATGAAGTTCTTAAGCAGGGAAAAGAAGCCATTGTCCTTGTTCCGGAAATTTCGCTTACTCCCCAGATGGTTGAGCGTTTCAAAGGAAGGTTCGGATCGCTTGTAGCCGTGCTGCACAGCGGACTTTCCATCGGAGAGAAATATGACGAATGGCGAAAAATTCAGCAAGGACGGGTAAAGGTTGCAGTCGGTGCCCGCTCGGCTGTTTTTGCGCCGTTTGAAAACCTCGGCATGATTATCATAGATGAAGAACATGAAACGAGCTATAAACAGGAAGAAAACCCGCGCTACCATGCGCGCAATGTTGCAATACAGCGGGGGATGCATCATCATTGCCCGGTCGTGCTCGGGAGCGCGACACCTTCTCTCGAATCGTATGCCAGAGCATCCAAAGGGGTTTACGAACTGCTTGAACTGGAAAACCGGCACAACGATCAAATGCTGCCTGAAGTGAAAATTGTGGACATGAGGGAGGAGCTGCGCGGCGGAAATCGGTCGATGTTTTCACGCGAACTTTTCGGAAAGCTTCAGGACCGGATTGAAAAAGGGGAGCAAAGTGTCCTGTTCCTGAACCGGCGCGGTTTTTCCACATTTGTCATGTGCAGGGACTGCGGATATGTGATAGAGTGTCCACATTGTGATATATCCCTCACATACCATAAACGCCATGGCAGCATGAAATGCCATTATTGCGGTTATGAAACGCGGCTGCCCCGTCAGTGCCCGGAGTGTGAAAGCGAGCATATACGCTTTTTCGGAACTGGAACGCAAAAAGTGGAAGAAGAGCTGAATAAGGTGCTGCCTGAAGCGAGGGTGCTGCGCATGGATGTCGATACGACCCGGCGCAAAGGAGCGCATGAAAAACTGCTCGGCACTTTTGGCAGCGGGAAAGCCGATATTCTTCTCGGAACCCAGATGATCGCAAAGGGGCTCGATTTTCCGAATGTGACGCTAGTAGGTGTCCTTGCCGCTGACACGATGCTGCACTTGCCTGATTTCCGGGCAGCGGAAAAAACGTTCCAGCTTCTGACTCAGGTGAGCGGGCGTGCAGGGCGTCATAAGCTTCCGGGTGAAGTGGTTGTACAGACATATACGCCTGAGCATTACAGCGTAGACCTCGCATCCCGTCATGATTATGGATCGTTTTATAACAGGGAAATGCTTATGCGGAAGCAGCACGAGTATCCGCCGTTTTACTTCCTGGCACTTATCAGCGTATCCCATCCGGAATTGGTGCAGGCAGCGGATACGACCGATAAGATCACAGCTTACCTGAAATCCCGGCTCTCCCCAAAGGCTGTCGTTTTGGGGCCTGTGGCTTCAGCTGTACCAAGGATTAAGGATAGATATCGCTATCAATGCATGATAAAATACAAGAATGAACCAAATCTGGCTTCCGTTTTGAGGGAGCTCAATAAACAGTATGCAAAACAGATGCAAAACGGAAATTTGCAAATTTCCATTGACATGAATCCGTATATGCTGATGTAAACGGAAAAAGAAATTGCAATTGAAAGGAACAAGCAGCCAATATGAGTATTTTAAAAATCGTCGAGTATCCGGCAGACATCCTGACCAGAAAATGTGAGCAAGTGGAGCAGTTTGACAGGGAGCTGTCGGTTTTTATTGATAATATGTTTGAAACGATGGATGCTGCGGACGGCGTCGGCCTTGCCGCCCCGCAAGTCGATGTTGCAAAACGCATAGCAGTCGTTGATGTCGGTGATGAAAACGGCAGAATCGAATTGGTCAACCCGGTCATTTTAAAAACAGCCGGAATGCAGACAGGACCTGAAGGCTGTCTGAGCTTCCCCGGCTTGTATGGTGAAGTGAAGCGGCCGGATTATGTGAAGCTGAAGGCGCGTGACCGGCACGGCAAAACATACATGCTTGAAGCGGATGGGTTTCTTGCCAGGGCGTTATTGCACGAAATCGACCATCTTGACGGAATCCTGTTTACGGAGAAAGTGACTCGCTATTTTGAACCGGAAGAGCTGGATGTTCAAGAGTAAACCTTGCTGAAAAGGATGAGACAGATGACGAGAATTATTTTTATGGGGACGCCTGACTTTGCGGTGCCTGTCCTCCGTCAGATAATCGAAGACGGATATGAAGTGGCGGCAGTCGTCACGCAGCCGGACAGGCCGGTCGGCCGTAAACGGGTCATCACCCCGCCGCCTGTGAAAGTGGAGGCAGAAAAGCACGGAATTCCGGTATTCCAGCCGGAAAAAATCAAGAATGAAAAAGAATATAAGCCTATCCTTGCTCTTAATCCGGATCTGATCGTCACAGCAGCTTTTGGGCAAATACTTCCAAAAGCGATTCTTGAAGCCCCTCCGTACGGATGCATAAATGTGCATGCATCCCTCTTGCCGGAGCTGAGGGGCGGAGCACCGATTCATTATGCCATACTTGAAGGAAAAGAAAAAACGGGAATCACAATTATGTATATGGCAGAAAAACTGGATGCTGGCGATATCCTCACCCAGGTCGAAGTGCCGATTGACGAAAATGACAGCACGGGGTCCCTGCATAATAAGCTTAGTGCCGCAGGAGCCAGGCTGCTTTCTGAAACAGTTCCGGAGCTGTTGGACGGCAACTTGAAGCCTGTCATCCAGGATGAAGAAAAAGCGACATTCGCCCCTACTATCAAGCGCGATATGGAGCGGATTAATTGGACAAAGACCGGTGAAGAGATTTATAACAAAATCCGCGCGCTTCATCCATGGCCAGTGGCATTCACCACTTATAATGGAAAGCCTTTGAAAATCTGGTGGGCTGAAAAAGTGCCCGGGACCTCAGGCGATCCCGGTTCGGTGCTTGCGGTGGAAACGGACGGATTCGTTGTGGCGGCGGGCAATGATACGGCAATAAAAGTGACTGACCTTCAACCGTCAGGAAAAAAAAGGATGACCGGAGAGCAGTTTTTGCGGGGTGCCGGCTCCTCTTTAGAATCCGGTGTAAAACTCGGTGATGCAAATGGCTGATAAAAATGTGCGGGAGGCGGCCCTCGATATCCTTCTGAAAATCGAAGAGCAGCAATCCTACAGCAATCTGCTTTTAAACCGAAAACTCAATGAATACAAACTGGATGCCAGGGATGCCGGCCTGCTTACCGAAATCGTCTACGGCACAATCCAGCGGAAGTACACACTGGATTACTATCTTGGCCCGTTTCTGAAAAACCCCCGCAAATTAGATAAATGGGTTCTCATTTTATTGAGGCTTTCCCTTTATCAGATGCAGTACCTCGATCGTGTGCCGGAGCGGGCTGTCATTCACCAGGCGGTTGAAATCGCAAAGAAGCGGGGCCACCGCGGAATCTCAGGCATGGTCAATGGCGTTTTAAGGAATATCCAGAGAAAAGGAGTTCCCGCCCTCGAGGAGATTTCCGGTCCTGTCAAACGGCTGGCAACGGCTACAAGCCATCCCGAATGGCTCGTAAGTCGATGGGTGGAACGATACGGTTTTGAAACGACAGAACAAATGTGCCAAACGAATCTGGAAGCACCGCCTGTAACTGCAAGGGTGAACGTGGACAGAGCCACCCGTGACGAGGTGATTGCGATCATGAAAGAGGAAGGCATTGAAGCAGAGGCCGGTGAGCTTTCCGATGATGCGATCAGAATTTTGAAAGGAAATGCCGCTGCCACATCAGCATTTAAAAACGGGCTCATAAGCATCCAGGATGAAAGCTCGATGCTGGTTGCCCGCGCGCTTGATCCGCGTCCTGATGAAGCGGTTCTTGACAGCTGTGCAGCCCCTGGCGGAAAATCGACGCATATTGCTGAGCGCATGCACAACACTGGAAAAGTGGTATCGCTCGACCTTCATGAACATAAAGTGAAGCTCATCCAGGATCAGAGTGAGCGACTTGGACTTTCGAATATAGAAGCAAAAGCGCTTGACAGCCGGAAAGCAGGAGAGGCATTCCACAAGGAAAGTTTTGACAGGGTTCTCGTTGATGCCCCGTGTTCAGGTCTAGGGGTTGTTAGACGGAAACCGGATATAAAATACAGCAAACAGGAAAAGGATATAAAGAGGCTGGCTGATATCCAGCTGGATATTTTGGAAGCGGCTGCTCCGCTTGTCAAGCAGGGCGGCACCATCATATACAGCACCTGTACAGTTGATGAGGAAGAAAACGGGGAACTGGTGAGGACGTTCCTCGGCAGGAATGAACAATTTGAATTTGATGAGTCCCTGATTGACAGGATGCCGGAAAAGGTGAAAGAACGTTTTCCGGATGCCAGAGGTGAAATCCAACTGATGCCCCAGCATTTCGGCAGTGACGGATTTTACATCGCAGCATTAAGGAAGAAGGTGTTACCAACATGATGGAACAAAATAAAGAAATAGTAAAAAAGGAAACGACAGAGGAGACCGGGCAGAAACCGTCGATTTATTCACTTGAGTTTGATGAAATTAAGGACTGGATGAAGGAGAGCGGTGAACCTTCCTTCCGTGCAGGCCAGCTGTTTGATTGGCTTTATATTAAGCGCGCATCCAGTTTCGAGGAAATGACGAATCTTTCGAAAGGGCTCCGTGAGAAGCTGGCTGCAGCTTTTACATTGACTACGCTGAAAACGATCATCCAGCAGACGGCTTCGGACGGCACGATGAAGTTTTTGTTCGAGCTTCATGACGGCTATTCAATCGAAACGGTGCTGATGCGTCATGAATACGGAAACAGCATATGTGTCACCACCCAGGTTGGCTGCCGAATCGGCTGTACGTTCTGCGCTTCCACGCTGGGCGGACTGAAGCGCAATCTTGAAGCGGGTGAAATCGTCGCCCAGGTCATGAAAGTCCAGAAGGCTCTTGATGAGACTGATGAACGCGTCAGCCAGGTTGTCGTAATGGGAATCGGTGAGCCGTTTGATAATTACAGTGAACTGATGTCCTTCTTGAGGACGATCAACCATGAAAAAGGGCTGAATATCGGCGCCCGCCATATCACGATTTCGACAAGCGGCATCATTCCGAAAATTTACGACTTTGCGGATGAAGGAATGCAGATCAATTTCGCAATTTCCCTGCATGCGCCGAACAGTGAGCTCCGCAGCAGGCTTATGCCGATCAATAAAGCCTATAAACTTCCTGAACTGATGGATGCGGTCAATTATTACACCGAAAAAACAGGCAGGCGCATCACGTTTGAGTATGGCTTGTTTGGAGGAGTGAACGACCAGGTTGAACATGCGGAAGAATTGGCACAGCTTGTCAAAGGGGTGAAGTGCCATATCAATTTGATTCCGGTAAATTACGTTCCGGAAAGGGATTATGTAAGGACACCGCGAAATCAAATATTTAAGTTCGAACGCACGCTCAAAGACCATGGAGTGAATGTGACGATTCGCCGTGAACAGGGCCACGATATTGATGCTGCATGCGGACAGCTTAGGGCCAAGGAGCGAGAGAAAGAGACGAGGTGACCGAAAATGGAATCGATTTTCATGACGGACAGGGGCAAAGTGCGTCCCCATAATGAAGACAGCGGCGGAGCGTTTCACAGTGAAAACGGTCCGCTTCTGGCTGTTGTGGCTGATGGGATGGGGGGGCATCGGGCCGGGGATGTTGCAAGTTTGATGGCTGTATCCCTTTTAAAAGAAAGCTGGGATTCTGCAGCACAGGTAGATAACCCGGGACATGCTGAAACGCTCTTGGAAAGTGTATTTCAAAAAGTGAATAGCGCCGTATTTGAATATGCCCGTGATCACAGCGAATGTGAAGGTATGGGGACAACGATGGTCGGGGCTGTGTGCACAGCTGACTTTTTTACAATCGCAAGTGTCGGGGACAGCAGAGGATATATATTCAATCAGAACGGATTCAGGCAGGTAACCGAAGATCATTCCCTTGTTCAGGAGCTTGTGAAATCCGGTGAGATCACACAGGAAGATGCTGAGCATCATCCCCGCAAAAATGTTCTTACACGAGCGATCGGCACTGAACCAGCCATCACAGCGGACATTAATACGATCGGCTGGGATGAAGGCGATGCGCTGCTTTTGTGTTCTGACGGATTATCCAACAAAGTGACAATCGAGCAGATGAATAAAGTTCTTGCAGAGGAAGGGCCTCTCCACAGCAAAGCTGAAAAGCTGATTGAAATGGCGAATGATCTGGGCGGAGAAGACAATATAACCCTGGCAATCGTCAGGAACACGGCCCCTGAAAGCAGGTGAATGCCCGATGATGATTGGCAAGCGTTTAAACGGCCGCTATAAACTGCTCGAAGCAATCGGCGGCGGCGGAATGGCAAATGTATACCGCGCCAAAGACATGATACTCGACAGGATTGTTGCAGTTAAGGTACTGCGGCCCGAATATTCGAATGATGAGGAATTCATCAAACGGTTCCGCCGGGAAGCGCAATCGGCAACCAGCCTTGTACATAACCATGTTGTTTCCATTTTTGATGTCGGAGAAGAAGACGATATTTACTTCATCGTCATGGAATATGTTGAAGGCATGACATTGAAGAAATATATTCAGCAGAACGGTCCTCTGCCGATCGATGAAGCGCTGTCCATCATGAAACAGGTCTGTTCAGCAGTGGATCATGCCCATCATAACCATATTGTCCATCGTGATATCAAACCGCAAAATATTTTAATTGATGATGAGGGGACAATCAAAATAACCGATTTCGGGATTGCGATGGCGCTGAGTGCCACAGCGATCACACAAACAAATTCCGTTCTCGGCTCGGTCCATTATCTTTCTCCTGAACAGGCGCGGGGCGGACTCGCGACAAACAAGTCAGACATTTACTCACTCGGCATTGTCATGTTTGAACTGCTGACAGGAAGACTGCCGTTTTCAGGAGAATCGGCAGTATCAATCGCCTTGAAACATTTACAGACCGAAACGCCTTCAGTTAGGCGCTGGAACCCGGACATTCCGCAAAGTGTCGAAAACATCATTCTTAAGGCGACGGCGAAGGATCCGTTCCATCGTTACCGTTCGATTGATGAAATGGAACAGGACCTTGAGACAGCGCTTGATGCCGATCGGCTGAATGAGCAGCGTTTTGCGCCTCCTGAGGAAGATGATGAAGAAGTCACCAAAGCGATTCCTGTTGTGACAGATGACAGGTTTGACGAACACGACGGCGAAACAATCATCCATGCGGATAACGGCAGTAAGGCCCCTCCTCCTGATGATGGAAACGGCGGTGACAAGAAAAAACAGGGCAAGTGGAAAAAGGTGCTGGCCGTCCTGTTTATCACCCTCCTCTTGCTCGGGGCAGCGGCTGCGGCCGCATTCACTATCCTCCCTTCCATGTTCGCGGCTAAAGATGTGACCATTCCGGAAGTTGCGGGTATGGAGTACGAGGATGCATTAAATGAGCTGACCGCTGCCGGGCTTAAAGTGAAACGGGAAAAACGAAATGACGATGAAGTCGGGGCCGGCCTGGTCATCCTTACCGAACCGGATGCGGGTACAACCGTAAAGGAAGGCTATGAAGTTACAGTCGTCGAAAGCCTCGGGAAAGAAAAGATGAGTTTCGGAGATTATACGGGAATGCAATTTGATGCTGTCAAGAAAGAGCTTATCCTGAAAGGGTTTAAAGAAGAGAACATAAAGGAATACGAGCAGGACAGTGATGAGCAGGAAGGCACCATTTTGCGCCAAACCCAGCCTTCCCCGGGAGATGAAGTGATTCCTGAAGAAGCGTATGTCATTTTTGAAGTTTCTAAAGGTCCGCCGAAGATAGAGTTGGAGGATATGGCCGGGTGGAGCAAGGACAGGGTTTATGATTATATAGAACGTAATACCATTAGCCTTGATGAAAAAGAAGAATATTCAGATTCGGTTCCCGCAGGCCAGGCAATCAAACAGTCGCCGAAAGCAGGTACGGTTCTAGAAGAGGGATCTAAAATCACCGTCATCTTCTCAAAGGGTTCAGAACCGGAGCCTGAACCTGAACCGGAGCCGAAACGCACCACCATTGAAGTGGAAGTGCCTTACGAACCGGAAGAAGAAGGGGACGGGCAGACCGTCAAGATTTATATTGGTGATGAGCAAAATGATATCAGTGATGTATTCAAAAAAGAAGAAATTAAGAATGATAAGGTCGTGAATATTGATCTTGTCGTACCTTATGAGGGGAGCGCCTCCTACAAGGTGACGCGCGACGGCGAAGTCATTGAGGAAGCTACGGTTCGTTATGAAGATCTTTAATCATAAAAGATGGAGTTGAAAGCATGGCAGAAGGAAAGATCATTAAATCATTGAGCGGTTTTTACTACGTCCTCAACGAAGATGGAATAACGAGATGCCGCGGACGCGGTGTGTTCCGCAAAAACAAAATCACGCCGCTTGTCGGCGATGAGGTCGTTTTCGAAGCAGGTGAGGATACCGAAGGATATATCATGGAAGTGAAACCCCGCAAAAATGAATTGGTCAGGCCGCCGATTTCCAACGTCGATCAGGCCATCCTTGTGTTTTCTGCTGCCGAGCCTGATTTTTCCGCAAGCCTGCTGGACCGTTTTCTCGTTTTGATCGAAGCGAACGACATCAAGCCGGTGATCGTCATCACAAAGATGGATTTACTGTCCGCCGGCACGAAGGAAGAGATCGAACGATATGCCGAAGACTATCGTGCTGCCGGATATGACGTCCTCCTCGTTTCAAATTTGACGGGTGAAGGCATCACGAAAATCAAACCTTTTTTGAAAGACCGGATTACGGTCGCAGCCGGCCAGTCAGGTGTGGGGAAATCATCGCTCTTAAACACCCTCATTCCCGATCTCGACCTTGAGACGAGTATGATATCCGAAAGTCTTGGCCGGGGGAAACATACGACAAGGCATGTGGAGCTGATCGATTATAACGGAGGTTTGATCGCGGACACGCCGGGATTCAGTTCGCTTGACTTCCAGGATATCGAAGCTGAGGATTTGACCTTTTATTTTCCTGAAATGAGGGAACGCTTGAATGATTGCAAGTTCAGGGGCTGCATCCATATCAACGAGCCGAAATGCGCCGTGAAACGGGCAGTCGATGAAGGCGAAATCCCAATTTACCGGTATGAACACTATAAAGCGTTCTTTAATGAAATTAAAGACCAGAAACGGAGGTACTGACTATGGTGAAAATTGCACCATCGATTCTGTCTGCCGACTTTGCGAAGCTCGGCGATGAGATCAAAGAGGTGGAACGCGGCGGAGCCGATTACATTCATGTGGATGTGATGGACGGGCACTTTGTTCCGAATATCACAATCGGCCCGCTCATCGTAGAAGCCATCAGGCCTGTCACAGACCTGCCGCTTGATGTCCATTTGATGATTGAAAATCCTGACCGCTATATTCCGCAATTCGTCAAGGCAGGTGCCGATATAATTACTGTCCATGCAGAAGCTTGCCCGCATTTGCACAGGACGATCCAGCTCATTAAAAACGAAGGTGCCAAAGCGGGCGTCGTCCTTAATCCGGCAACATCGGTTGATGTCATCAAACATGTCATTGAAGATATTGATATGATTCTTTTGATGACCGTCAATCCCGGTTTTGGCGGACAGTCCTTTATTTCGTCTGTCGTTCCGAAAATCCGCGAAGCTGCACGGCTTGTGGATGAAAGAAATCCGAAAGTGGAAATTGAAGTGGATGGCGGCATCAATCCGGACACAGCCCGTACAGTGACTGAAGCGGGGGCAACCGTCCTTGTTGCCGGCTCTGCTGTTTTCAATAAAGAGGACCGCACAGGGGCGATTCAGGCTTTACGCGGATAAATAGGACGATGCTGGCGCCGCTCCGATGAAGAGCGGCGCTTTCAATTCACCGAAAGTGTTTTTCAGGCAAACTGCCGCCCAGCCGGCAGAAATAAACTTGTAAAGCGGGGCTATGATGTTGAAGACAATCGTGATTGCTGCCGGAAGCCCGGAGATCTCTTTCGAAGCTCTTCCCGAAATAAGCGGTGAGGTCATCTGGGCGGGGGCAGACAGGGGGGTATATCACCTTCTGAAGGCAGGTATCGTGCCGGAACAGGCATTTGGAGACTTTGATTCTCTTGCAGATGAAGAACTTGAATGGGTACGAAGCAAGCTTGAACCGATGCAAATTAAAATTTACCCGAAAGAAAAAGATAAAACAGATCTGGAACTGGCGGTGGAATGGGCACTGGCCGAGCCGGAAACGGACGCCGTCCATATCATCGGAGCGACGGGCGGCAGGCTTGATCATACGATGTCAAATATCCAGCTGCTGTTAAAAGGAGTGGAGGCAAACATCCCAATCATCCTCTCCGATGCTTTCAACCGGCTTGAACTGCTGATTCCCGGCAGCTATGAAACAGCTCGTAAGCCCGGCTATGACTACATTTCGTTTCTCCCTTTTACTGAAAAGGTCGAAGGACTTACACTGAACGGCTTCAAGTATCCCCTCAAAAATGAGACGATCCGCTGGGGGGCAACCCTGACAGTCTCGAACGAATTGGCGGCCGAAAATGGTACTTTTTCATTTAAGACCGGCATATTATTGGTGATAAAGAGCAAGGATTAATTTCGGGTTGAGGGTACTATTTTTCTCAGTCTGAATATATTTATGAAAGAGATGTCCTTTTTATTGTTCATAATATGTGCAGGATTAACCGGTTTGAGGAGGGGGAAACATGAAGTTTTATACAATTAAACTTCCTAAGTTCATCGGGGGATTTGTAAGGGCGATATTGGGATCTTTCAAAAAGGAATGAACAAAAAAAGCACCTTGGTCAGGTGCTTTTTTTGTTTATGCGAAAAGCATGCTTGATTATACGCGTTCTACTTTTCCGGATTTAAGGGCACGGGCAGAAACATAAACGCGTTTCGGTTTGCCGTCAACCATGATGCGAACCTTTTGGACATTCGCACCCCATTTGCGTTTAGAAGCATTCATTGCGTGTGAACGCTTGTTGCCTTTGCGTGTCTGCCGGCCGGTAACTACACATTTGCGAGCCATGAAAGAACCTCCTTATCAACGAACATATTGCTTATTTTCAAGAAATACTAATTAAACTTATCACACCTTATAGAAGAAATCAATACTCATCGAACAACCGTTTCAAGAAAATTTCCTTGACAACTTGAAATCCGGTATGATGTATATAATAGTGGCGTTTATATAGCTCTGCAAATCGGGCACTTTATTATTGATATTGTATATAGTAAAATGAGATTAGCTTTACCTGCTAATCGAAAAGGAGGATTCTCTATGACTATTGAGATGCGAACTGACTACGGCAATATCGATATAAGCAATGAAGTCATCGGCACAATTGCCGGCGGAGCTGCAGTTGACAGTTATGGGATTGTCGGCATGGCATCCAGGAAACAGCTGAAGGACGGCCTGTCAGATATCCTGGGCCGGGAAAACCTGGCCAAAGGTGTTGTCGTACGCCAGAATGAAGAAGACGAAATACATATTGATGCCTATATCATTGTGAGTTACGGCACGAAAATTTCGGAAGTGGCCCACAATGTTCAGACAAAAGTGAAATACACCTTAAATAAAACATTAGGAATTTCAGTGGACTCCGTGAATGTGTATGTGCAGGGAGTCCGGGTGACAAACCCGTAGTGTGAGGAGGAAGCTTTGTGACTATGATGAAATTGGATGGAGAACGTTTTGCGCAAATGGTGCTGCAGGGTGCGGAAAACCTGTCCAGAAATGCAGAAATGGTAGATGCGCTTAACGTTTTCCCTGTACCGGATGGAGATACAGGGACAAACATGAACTTATCCATGACTTCCGGTGCGAAAGAAGTGAGGAATAACCCGGCCGATCATATCGGAAAGGTAGCCGGCCATCTGGCACGCGGCCTTTTGATGGGGGCGCGCGGAAATTCGGGCGTTATTCTGTCCCAGTTATTCCGCGGTTTTTCCAAAGCGATGGAGAATAAAGAAACGGTGAACAGCACCGAGTTCGCAAAGGCATTTGAAGCAGGTGTTGAAACAGCATATAAAGCTGTAATGAAACCGGTTGAAGGCACAATACTGACAGTGGCCAAAGACGCTGCGAAAAGAGCGGTGCAGACGGCCAAGAAACAACAGGACATTACGGCTGTCATGGAAGAGACACTGAAGGAAGCGAAGGCATCACTGGAACGGACTCCGGACCTCCTGCCTGTATTGAAAGAAGTGGGTGTCGTGGACAGTGGTGGACAGGGTCTTGTCGTCATATATGAAGGATTCAATGCCGTCCTGAAAGGGGAAGCCCTTCCGGAAACATCGATATCTGCTCCTTCCATGGATGAGCTTGTGAATGCTGAGCATCACAAAAGTGTACACAGCCATATGTCAACTGAGGATATCGAGTTTGGATATTGTACTGAATTCATGGTGCGTCTGGAAGATGAAAAGCTGAAGGACAACCCTTTCAGTGAAGATGATTTCCGCAATGAGATCAGCAATTACGGTGATTCACTTCTTGTCGTTTCAAGCGATGACATCGTGAAAGTCCATATCCATGCCGAACAGCCGGGTGATGTGCTAAGCTATGGACAGAAGTATGGCAGTTTGATCAATATGAAAATTGAAAATATGCGGCAGCAGCATACAGAACTTGTTGAAAAAGATAGGTCCGCCGGTGGCCAAGAACCTGCTCCGGCCCCAGCCCGCAAAGAAAAATTCGGCATCATAACTGTGGCGATGGGCGATGGAATCAGCGAGATGTTCAAGAGCCTGGGCGCCACAGCCGTTATAGAAGGCGGACAGACGATGAATCCGAGCACGGAAGATATCCTCAAGGCAATCGAAGATGCAAATGCAGAAGAAATCATTATTCTGCCAAATAACAAAAATATCATAATGGCTGCCGAACAGGCGGCTTCGGTTGTGGAAAGCAAAGTGGAAGTCGTCAAAACGAAGACCGTTCCACAGGGGATGAGCGCCCTTCTCGCGTTTAACCCTTCCCAGACACTGGAAGAGAATGCAGAGTCGATGTCCGAATCTGCATCAGCCGTCAAAACCGGTCAGGTAACTTTTGCTGTCCGAGATACGTCAATTGAAGGCTTCGAAATCAAAAAAGACGATTTCATGGGGATTGCAGATGGAAAAATCGTAGCGGCCGACAAAAATATGAATGAGGCAACGAAATTGCTTCTGGATCAGCTGTTGGATGAAGATGATGAAATCATTACTGTCATTGTCGGACAGGATGCTTCAGAAGATGATGTGGAAGGGCTCACACAGTATATTGAAGATAAATTCGAAGACATTGAAATTGAAGTGCATGAAGGCGGCCAGCCGCTTTACTCGTATATTTTCTCGGTTGAATAATCGAATGGAATAAAGATAAACCGATAAATAGAAGGGGCAAACCCTTCTATTTATTTGCGAATGCGGCATTTTTATCAGGCCAGTTCTGTCTTTGGGAGGAAAGGAAATGAAATATAAAAGTGTTTTTGATATTATTGGCCCTGTCATGATCGGCCCGTCCAGTTCCCATACGGCAGGTGCGGCACGGATCGGGCGGGTTGCCCGCAACTTATTCGGCGGGAAGCCGGAAACAGCTGAAATCACATTTTATGGTTCCTTTGCAAAAACGTATCGCGGCCATGGTACAGACGTGGCAATCGTTGGTGGAATTCTTGATTTCGATACGGATGATGAGCGGATTGTCAATTCCCTTCAACATGCCCGTGCGGAAGGAATCAATGTCCGGATAAAAGAAGCGGATGACTTGACCGATCATCCGAATACGGCAAAAGTGGTTCTTGTAAATGAGGATAACCGCATGGAACTGACCGGGATTTCGATCGGCGGAGGTAAAATAGAAATTATCGAACTCGATGGCTTCGAGCTAAGGGTTTCCGGCAACACCCCTGCGATCACGGTCATTCATCATGACAGATATGGATGCATCGCGAATGTAGCCGCCGTCATTGCTAAGCATCAGCTGAACATCGGGCATATGGATGTATCCCGAAAGGACAAAGGGCAAAAAGCGCTTATGACAATAGAGGTCGACCATGATATCGAAGAAGAAGTAATGAAAGAAATCAGGGAATTGCCGAATATCGTCCAGGTTTCTAAAATTGTTGAATAGCATTAGCATACAGTGCATTGGTACAGTCATTAGAGAAGGAGGAAGGACATGTTCAGAACAGCAGCAGAACTGGTAGAACTCGCCGAAACAAGCGGGAAGAAAATCTCTGAAGTGATGATAGAGCAGGAGATGGAAGTGAAGAAGCTAAACCATGAAGAAGTATTGAGCTTTATGGACCGCAATCTTCAAGTGATGGAAGAGGCTGTGAAAAAAGGTCTTGAAGGTGTGGTATCCCATTCAGGATTGACCGGGGGCGATGCAGTCCTGCTGCAAAAGTATATCGCCAAAGGCAACACATTATCAGGCCTCACTGTACTTGATGCTGTAAGTAAAGCGGTTGCCACGAATGAAGTGAATGCGGCGATGGGAACCATTTGTGCGACACCGACCGCAGGTTCTGCGGGAGTCGTTCCCGGTACGCTGTTTGCCGTCAAGGAAAAGCTCAATCCTACCCGGGAAGAAATGCTGAATTTCCTGTTCACCTCAGGTGCGTTCGGCATTGTAGTGGCCAATAACGCTTCAATCTCCGGAGCTGCCGGCGGCTGCCAGGCTGAAGTCGGTTCTGCAAGCGGAATGGCATCCGCTGCCATAGTTGAAATGGCTGGCGGCACACCTTCGCAATCTGCTGAAGCGATGGCCATAACATTGAAAAACATGCTGGGGCTTGTCTGTGACCCGGTTGCAGGCCTGGTGGAGGTGCCTTGTGTTAAACGGAATGCGATGGGAGCGGCACTTGCGATGACCGCTGCTGATATGGCCCTTGCCGGCATAACAAGCCGCATTCCATGTGATGAAGTCATCGATGCAATGTATAAAATCGGCCAGTCAATGCCGGGTGCGTTAAGAGAAACGGCACTTGGCGGACTTGCCGCAACACCGACAGGACGGGAACTGGAAGCGAAAATTTTCGGATTATCCCTTGATAAAAAGTGAGTGATTACAAAATGGAACAACAACCGGTGACAGCGGTAAAAGGAATAGGCCCTGAATCAGCCAAAACATTGGCGGAAATGGGGATTGAAAAGGTGTCCGATTTGCTGGAACATTTCCCCTACCGGTATGAAGACTACGAAGTGAAAGACATCACAGAAATCAAACACGAGGAAAGAGTAACGCTTGAAGGGAAGGTCCATAGTGAACCTTCTCTTCGCTATTTCGGCAGGAAAAAGTCACGGATGACTGTCCGTTTCATGACTGGACGGTATTTGATCAAGGCGGTGTTCTTCAACCAGCCGTTTTATAAGCAGCATTTGAACCCGGGGGAAACTGTAACCATCACCGGTAAGTGGGATCAGCACCGGCAGACGATCACCGTGTCCGAAATGAAAAAAGGCCAGTTGGAAACCGCGCGGAAAATAAAGCCGGTTTACTCGGTGAAGGGCAGTGTGACCCAGAAGTCGATGCATAAGTGGATCACAAATGCACTGAACGATTTTGGTTCTGCAGTGACAGAAATCCTCCCGCAAACTTTACTCTCCACCTATCGTCTTCCTGACCGGATGCAAGCGCTGAAGGTGATGCATAATCCAGCCAGCCACCAGCATTTGAAGCATGCGCGCCGCCGTTTTGTATATGAGGAGTTTTTGCTGTTCCAGCTGAAGCTCCAGGCATTTAAAAAACTGGAGCGGGAGCAGTCACCCGGAAAAGCCATGACCTTTTCTATGAAAAATGTACAGAACTTCATAGAAGGGCTGCCTTTTCCTCTAACAGGAGCACAGCAAAGGGTCGTAGGCGAAATCCTTGACGATTTGAAACAGCCTTATAGAATGAACCGGCTGCTGCAAGGGGATGTCGGATCTGGCAAAACGGTGGTAGCTGCAATCGCTCTTATAGCCGCAGTTGATGCTGGATACCAGGGGGCGATGATGGCCCCTACCGAAATACTGGCCGATCAGCACAGGCAGTCGCTTGAACCGCTTCTTGCTGCAAACGGCATCCATGCAGCCCTTTTGACGAGTTCAGTCAAAGGAAAACAGCGCAAGGAACTTCTTGCCCGTCTTCAAACCGGCGAAATTGATGTCCTGATCGGCACACATGCCCTCATTCAAGACGAAGTTGATTTCAATCATTTAGGGTTGGTCATCACCGATGAACAACACCGCTTCGGAGTCGGCCAGCGCCGGCTGCTCCGCGAAAAAGGACCGGAACCGGATGTTCTTTTCATGACAGCGACTCCGATTCCCCGGACGCTGGCGATATCGGTCTTCGGGGACATGGACGTATCAATCATAGATGAAATGCCGGCCGGCCGAAAAACGATTGAAACGTATTGGGCTAAGCATGACATGCTCCCGCGCGTCCTTGATTTCATGGAAAAAGAAATCCGGAGCGGCCGGCAGGCTTATGTCATCTGCCCGCTGATCGAAGAGTCGGAAAAGCTTGATGTCCAAAATGCCATCGATGTCCATGCCATGCTCACACAGCATTTTCAGGGGCGATACGATGTCGGCCTCATGCACGGCCGCCTGTCTGCTGCGGAGAAAGATGATGTGATGCAGCAGTTCGGTGAAAACAACCTGCAGGTACTCGTGTCTACAACTGTCGTTGAGGTTGGCGTCAATGTACCGAATGCAACTGTGATGGTCATTTATGATGCTGAACGGTTCGGGCTTGCCCAGCTTCATCAGCTCCGGGGACGGGTTGGGAGAGGCAGTGAACAGAGTTACTGCATCCTGCTTGCCGATCCGAAGTCGGAAACGGGCAAGGAGCGGATGAGGGTGATGACGGAAACAAACGACGGCTTCGAACTTTCAGAACGGGATCTCGAATTGCGCGGACCCGGGGATTTTTTTGGGGTGAAACAAAGCGGTCTGCCCGATTTTAAAGTTGCTGACGTTGTGCATGACTACCGGGCCCTTGAAACAGCCCGCAGTGATGCAGCTGCGATGGTTCGCTCAGAAGGGTTCTGGAATGCGCCGGAATATGAGGGGCTGCGCAGATATTTGCAGGGTGAAGGTGTATTTAACACATCGAAACTGGATTGAGAAATCTATTGCAAATAAAAACAAGAAATTATATACTACTTTTAGTACCTAGTCATAGAACCGGACGGTGTCTACAAATGAAACGAACAAAAAAAGACAGACAATTACAGCTGAAAACAACGATCGAAACAAACCCGTTCATTACAGATGATGAACTGGCCCGGCAATTCGATGTAAGCGTGCAGACGATACGGCTTGACCGGATGGAACTCGCGATTCCCGAGCTGCGCGAACGGATCAAGCATGTCGCTGAAAACCGCTGGGAAGAGGAAGTGCGGGCGCTGCCGCTTGAGGAAGTGATCGGTGAAGTCATCGACCTTAACCTTGATGAAAGCGCGATTTCGATTTTGGATGTCGGGCCTGAGCACGTATTTTCCCGAAATAAAATCGCCCGCGGCCATCACCTGTTTGCCCAGGCTAACTCCTTAGCAGTCGCAGTAATAGATGATGAACTGGCGCTTACCGCCAAAGCAGATATCCGTTTTACGAGGCAAGTAAAGGAAAAAGAACGGGTCGTCGCCAAAGCGCGCGTGCAAAGTACCGATGACGAAAGGGGAAGGACCTCTGTGTCGGTGGAAAGCTATGTCGGCAACGAACTGGTTTTCAGCGGGTTATTCAACATGTATCGATCAAATAAAGGAAAGAAGGCCAGGTACAATGAAAATAGCAATTGACGCAATGGGAGGGGACAATGCCCCTGAACAAATTGTAAAAGGGGCGGAGCTTGCTGTCGGAGAGTTTCCCGGTCTCGAAGTTTTACTGGTCGGAAAAGAAACCGAAATTCGCAGCCATATGAGTACGGAAAACCCTGCCATATCGATTTTACATACTGATGAAGTAATTGAAGGAGAAGATGAACCGGTAAGAGCCGTCAGGCGCAAAAAAAATTCATCAATGGTTCTCGCAGCTGCAGAAGTGGCAGAGGGAAGAGCGGATGCCTGCATTTCAGCAGGGAACACAGGCGCCCTCATGACAGCCGGGCTTTTTGTGGTCGGACGGATCAAAGGAATTGACAGGCCGGCTCTGGCCCCTACTCTGCCGACGGTTGACGGCAAAGGGTTTCTGCTTCTGGATGCAGGAGCAAATGTTGATGCGAAACCGGAGCATTTGCTGCAGTTCGCCATAATGGGTTCGATCTATACCGAGAAGGTCAGGGGCATTAAGAACCCGACCGTTGGACTGATGAATATCGGTACAGAAGAGAAAAAAGGCAATGAACTGAGCCGCCTGACATTCGAAATGCTGAAAGAGGCGGATGTGAACTTTATCGGGAATGTCGAGTCCCGCGACTTGCTGACAGGCGGAGCGGATGTTGTCGTATGCGACGGATTTACCGGCAATATCGCCTTGAAGACGATTGAAGGCACAGCTATGGCCATTTTCAGTATGCTGAAGGAAGAACTGACTTCTTCATTTAAGAGCAAGGCTGCTGCTGCTGTGCTGAAACCGCAGTTCAAGAAATTAAAAGGGAAACTGGATTATTCGGAATATGGGGGCGCTGGATTATTCGGACTGAAGGCCCCGGTCATAAAAGCACATGGATCTTCTGATGCCAATGCGATTTTAAATGCGGTCAGGCAGGCAAAGAATATGGCAGACCAGAATGTGGCCGGTCTGATCGGAGAACAGGCAGTTAAACAATCCTGAAACTAAGACGACCTGAGGAGCGTGAAAATGTGAGTAAAACAGCTTTTGTTTTCCCGGGCCAGGGAGCCCAGGCGGTCGGAATGGGGAAAGAAGCGGCGGACCACAGCAGCCGTGCGTCAAATATTTTCAAAGAGGCAGATGAGCGGCTCGGTTTTTCGCTCAGCAAGACCATTTTTGAAGGGCCTGATCATGAACTGAAACAAACAGCTATTACCCAGCCTGCTTTATTGACAGCGAGCATTGCCATTTATGCAGCCTTTGCTGAATATGGCGTAAAACCGGATTATACAGCAGGCCACAGTCTCGGCGAATATAGTGCACTTGTGGCAGCTGATTCCCTTTCATTTGCCGATGCAGTCTTCGCGGTCCATAAGCGCGGCACGTTAATGGAAGAAGCGGTCCCATCAGGTGAAGGTTCCATGGCAGCTGTCATGGGAATGGATGCTGCACAGCTTGAAGGCATCACCCGTGAAATTACAGGGGCGGGCCAGGCGGTGCAGCTCGCCAACTTGAACAGTCCAGGACAGATTGTTATCAGCGGCACTGCTGAAGGGGTGCGTCAGGCCGGTGAGCTAGCGAAGGAAAAAGGGGCAAGACGTGTCATCCCTTTGAATGTGAGCGGACCGTTTCACTCCTCATTGATGAAACCTGCGGCTGAGAAGTTTACCGGAATCCTTGATGGCATAACGGTAAAAGATGCTTCTGTCCCGGTCATCGCCAATGTGGATGGGCAGCCGGTGCAGGCGGCACAGGAAATCCGCCGTAAACTGGTTGAACAGCTCTTTTCACCGGTACGCTGGGAAGAATCGGTCAACACATTGATCGATCTCGGGGTTGATACATTCGTTGAAGTCGGTCCGGGTAAAGTCCTTTCCGGCCTGATAAAAAAAATTGACAGGTCTGTAACCGTGCTCCCGGTCTACGATATGGAAACGATTGAAAAAGCGGCGGATGCCTTAAAGGGAGGAGAATGACGATGCTGACAGGTAAATCAGTGCTCGTGACCGGAGGGTCAAGAGGCATCGGACGCGCCATAGCTCTAATGCTTGCTGAGCAGGGTGCGAAAGTGGCGGTCAACTATGCCGGAAATGAAGAGAAAGCCAATGAAGTGGCGGATGAAATCAAAAGCGGCGGAGGCGAAGCGCTCGCTATCCGTGCTGACGTCAGTTCTGCCGAAGAAGTGAAGCAGATGGTGAAAACGGTCATTGAAACGTTCGGATCCCTGGATATCCTGGTGAACAATGCGGGCATTACAAAAGACAATCTCCTTATGAGAATGAAAGAAGAGGAATGGGATTCTGTCATCGATACGAATCTGAAAGGTGTATTCAACTGCACAAAAGCGGTCACCCGCCAGATGATGAAGCAGCGCCAGGGGAGAATCATCAATGTCGCTTCTGTCGTGGGCATCGTCGGCAACCCGGGCCAGGCCAACTATGTTGCAGCCAAAGCGGGTGTCATCGGTCTGACGAAGACAACCGCACGGGAACTGGCAGCCCGGAACATAACGGTCAATGCTGTGGCGCCAGGATTCATCTCAACGGATATGACCGACAAACTTCCTGATGATGTGAAAGAAGAGATGCTGAAACAAATTCCGCTGAGCCGTTTTGGGTCGCCTGCAGATATCGCTGCTGTGGTTAAATTTCTCGCTTCCGAAGACAGCGCCTATATCACCGGCCAGACCTTGCAGGTTGACGGCGGCATGGTGATGTCCTAAAAATTCTAAAATCACCCGATATCACTTTTACAATAAAGGATAATCGACTATAATGACTTGAGGGGAGGTGAAGTGTCATGGCAGATGTTTTAGATCGCGTAGCGAAAATCGTTGTGGATCGTCTTGGAGTTGATGAGTCGGAAGTGAAACCTGAAGCTAAATTTAAAGATGACCTCGGCGCTGATTCCCTTGATGTGGTCGAGCTCGTCATGGAATTAGAAGACGAATTCGATATGGAGATTTCCGATGAAGACGCTGAAAAAATTGAAACAGTAGGCGATGCAGTGAACTACATAAAAGCCAATCAATAGATCAGCGATACATGAAGTCCCGTTATCAATTAACGGGGCTTTCTCCGCTTTTATGCCGGCCGGAAATCTGCTGCCTGACCAGAAATCATAGTAGCAGTACTGGAGGGAACAACATTAATGTCTGTCCGCTATCCATATAAAAGAACAGGTGGAAATCAGAAAATGAAATTTGATAAGTTACAGCAGCAGCTTGGCATTGAGTTTGAAAATGAAAAGCTTTTAAAACAGGCGTTCACCCATTCATCTTATGTGAATGAGCATCGAAAAGGGCCGTTTTCGGATAATGAAAGACTTGAATTTCTTGGCGATGCCGTCCTGGAATTGACAGTTTCCCAATATCTTTTCAACAAGTATCCGGCGATGAGCGAAGGGGAACTGACCAAACTCCGCGCTGCGATTGTGTGCGAGGCTTCACTCGTGAATTTTGCCCATTCCCTGTCGTTCGGAGAATTCATTTTGCTGGGAAAAGGCGAGGAAATGACCGGGGGCCGTGAGCGGCCGGCACTGCTTGCCGATGTGTTTGAAGCGTTCATCGGGGCTCTGTATCTAGACAGAGGGCTCGATGATGTTCTGGCTGTGCTTGATAAAGTCGTATATCCGAAAATTGATGAAGGTGCTTTTTCTCATGTGATGGATTATAAAAGCCAGCTGCAGGAAGTCATCCAGCGGGAAGGCGCGGGGATGATCGTGTACAGGATCGTTGAAGAAAAAGGTCCTGCCCATAACCGTGAATTCATTTCCGAAATCAATTTGAACGGCCGGATTTTGGGAAGAGGCACAGGCCGGTCCAAAAAAGAGGCTGAGCAGATGGCTGCAAAAGCTGCGCTTGCAGACCTGGAAACGTGAAACATCTATCGGGAATTCCTGACAAAACAAAAGGACAATCCGCCTGGATTGTCCTTTTTGCTGTGAAAGATTGATCTCCTATTTACCGGTATGCCCGCTGTAAGCTTAGCAGGCACCTTATTTTCTTAGTCTGCCCAGTTCTGCTATAAGGGCTTGCATCTCGCTGACGGAGATGTTGTTTTTGCTTTTAACCATGCTGTAGATGTCTTTGATCTCATCATAGTCTTCCAGCTGGAAATTCTCTGGCTTAATGGCTTCACGATTAACGACTTGCAGTTCGTTTGCAAGGTCTTCAATCATGAAGGAAAGATTTTCACGGTTTTTTTCTTCAAGATTCATCGTATCATCCTTTCCCGGGACTTCATTTCGTGTCGGAATGCAGTTTCCAGCAATGCAAAGGATAATGCCTGTGCTGGGAAACTGAAAAACAGTTATCTCTATCATACATGAACTTCCGCCAAGTTCCCAACTCTGTTTACTGAAAGTGGTGCGGAAGTGTATGTTCCTCAATTTCATCCTTTTTTGCAAACTCAGTTATGGCAAAGGATGCCCCGTCTGGTGAAAACCGTGCTAAAATACGATTTAACATAGCCTTCATATAAGATGGGATGCTTTTATGATAAAATATTAAAGTCATATTATGACTAGCTGAATGTTGCAAGGAGGAAAACAAATGTTCCTCAAACGATTAGACGTTGTGGGATTTAAATCATTTGCAGAACGGGTATCAGTAGATTTTGTTCCGGGAGTGACGGCTGTTGTCGGTCCGAATGGAAGCGGAAAAAGTAATATTACCGATGCAATCCGCTGGGTTCTGGGTGAACAGTCAGCCAAATCGCTGCGCGGCTCCAAAATGGAAGATATCATTTTTGCCGGGAGCGACACGAGAAAGTCGCTGAATGTGGCTGAGGTCGCCCTGACCCTGGATAATACAGACCGCTTTTTCCCGACAGATTACTCGGAAATTACCGTGACAAGGCGTGTGTACCGGTCAGGGGAGAGCGAATTTTTCATTAATAAACAATCATGCAGGCTGAAGGATATTGTAGATTTATTCATGGATTCGGGTCTTGGCAGAGAAGCATTCTCCATTATCAGCCAGGGCCGTGTCGAAGAAATTTTAAGCAGCAAGTCAGAGGACCGGCGCACTATATTTGAGGAAGCTGCCGGTGTCCTGAAATATAAACACCGAAAAAGAAAAGCGGAGCAAAAATTGAATGAAACCCAGGAGAACCTCCATCGAGTGGAAGATATTATTCATGAGCTGGAGGGCCAGCTTGAACCCCTGAAAATCCAGGCATCGATCGCCCGTGATTATTTGGAGAAAAAAGCTGAACTGAAGGAAATTGAAGTTGCGCTCACTGTGCATGAGATTGAGGAACTCCATGAACAGTGGGAGGCTCAAAAGGCTGATTTCGCACGCAACAGCGATCTTGAAATCAGGCTTGGAGCAGAAATCCAGAAAAAGGAAGCGCGGCTGGAAGAACTCCGTGACACGATGCTGGCAATTGATGAATCGGTAAACGATTTGCAGGAAGTCCTTCTCATTGCAAGCAAAGACCTTGAGAAGCTGGAAGGACGCAAAGAGGTCCTGAAAGAGAGGAAGAAAAATTATCATCAGCACAGGGAGTCCTATAAGCAGCAAATCCGTGACGGCGAAGAAAAAGCCGCCCGTCTTGAAATGAATCTGAAGCAAGAAAACCAAAAGCTCGCCGATTATCAGTCTGAACTGTCAGCCATCGGGGAAAAACTGAAACAGAAGCAAACGGAACTCACGGTTAGCGACCAGAATATCGAAGAGGCCATCGAGAACATGAAGACGGATTACATCGATTTGCTGAACCGCCAGGCGGCGTTCCGTAATGAAATCCGCTACATTGAAGAACAGCTCACTCAAGAACAAAGCAAGAACAGCCGGCTTGATGAAGATTCCCATAAGTATTCCTCCAGGCTGGAAGAAATCCGGAACCGGAAGGCTGAAATTGAAGAAAAGCTTGAAGAAAAGGGGAAGGAAATCGAAGCGCAGGCTGCCGAGTTCCATCAATTCCAGCAAAAGCTTGAGAAAAACAGGCAGAGCTATTCATCCAGTGAATCAAAACTTTACCAGGCTTATCAGTACATCCAGCAGTTCAGATCAAAAAAAGAAGTGCTTGAGGACATGCAGGACGACTACTCGGGTTTTTTCCAGGGGGTCAAGGAAGTTTTGAAAGCGCGTGACCGGATTCCGGGAATAGCGGGTGCAGTTGCCGAATTGATTACAGTTCCGAAAGAGTATGAAACTGCCATTGAAACGGCACTGGGCGGAGCGATGCAGCACATTGTCATCGATAACGAAAAAAATGCCCGTTCAGCGATCGGCTTCTTGAAAAAAATGCGGTACGGAAGGGCGACTTTCCTCCCGATGACTGTCCTGAAAGGAAGGAGCATTCCTGCAGGGCAGCTGGAAGCAGTCAGCGGACACCCTGCTTTTATCGGCGTTGGTGCCGAACTTGTCAAACATGAAGACCGATACTCCCCTGTTATTTCCAATCTGCTCGGCAATGTCATTGTCACAAGCGATTTGAAGGGTGCCAATGATTTGGCCCGCATGCTTAACTACCGGTACCGGATTGTTACAGCAGAAGGGGATGTGGTGAACCCGGGCGGCTCGATGACAGGTGGTGCGGCAAAGCAAAAAGGCAACTCCCTTTTAAGCCGCCAGCGTGAACTTGAACACCTGAAGAGAAAATTGGCTGAAGCGGAAAAGCAGACGGGGCAGCTTGAAAAGCGCGTAAAGTCTTTGAAAGAAACCATCTCAGCGGATGAAAAGAGAATGGACGAATGGCGCGAAAAAATCAGCCGGGCCAAAATGGATGAACAGGCGTTGAAAAGCGGACTCAGGGAAGTGGAAATGGAAGAACGCAATGCTTCTGAGAGACTGTCGCTTTACGAGCATGAAATGCAAAGCTACCAGCAGGACAGGCAGCAAAAAAGCGAAAAGCTGGATAAGCTGAAAAAGGAATTGGCTGCCAGCACCCTCGAGGCAAAAGAATTGGAGCAGACGATCGAACAATTGACAAAGCAAAAATCCGTCCAGCAGCATTCAAAAGAAGCGCTGCAGAGTGATGTGACCGAATTGAAAGTTACATATGCCGAAAAGCAGCAAATGGCAGCCAATCAGGAGAACACAGTAGCAAGAATTGCAGCAGAACAAGCGGAGACGAAAGAGCTCCTCGAAAACGCGAAAGAAGAATTTATTCTGCTTGAAGAAGAAATGAACTCCAACTCTTCCGGAGAGGAAAAACTTGAAGAAGAGATCATCCGCAAACGGAGGGAAAAGGATGAAAGTGTCTCACTTATTTCGAATCGCCGCGAAGAACGGATGAAACACCAACAGAAGCATGATGATATTGAACGGGAATTGAAGGAAGAAAAACGGCAGTACAAACAGCTGACCGAGCTGCTTAGGGATGAGGAAGTCAAAATCAACCGCCTTGATGTCGGGCTTGAAAACAGGCTCGACCACCTGCGTGACGAATATGCGCTGTCGTTTGATGCTGCCAAAGCAGAATACGAACTGACCGTCACCGCTGAAGAAGCAAGGACAAAAGTGAAACTGATTAAACTAGCCATCGAAGAGCTTGGCTCTGTGAATACAGGCGCAATTGAAGAATACGAACGGATTGCGGAGCGTTTCAGTTTCCTTGAAGAGCAGCGGAACGATCTGATGGAAGCGAAAGAAACCCTGCATACCGTCATAGCGGAAATGGATGAAGAAATGACAAGAAGGTTCCAGTCGGTCTTTTATGATATCCGCGAGCATTTCGGCACCGTATTTGCCGAGCTGTTCGGGGGCGGACGTGCCGATCTTCTGCTCACCGATCCAGACAATATGCTGACTACCGGTGTCGATATCGTAGCGCAGCCGCCGGGCAAGAAGCTGCAAAACCTCAACCTTCTTTCAGGAGGGGAACGGGCGCTTACGGCTATCGCGCTGCTGTTTGCCATTTTGAAAGTGCGGCCGGTTCCGTTTTGCGTCCTGGATGAGGTGGAAGCCGCCCTCGATGATGCGAATGTACACCGCTTTGCAGCTTTTCTGAAACAGTTCAGCGCCGAATCGCAGTTCATCGTCATCACCCACCGAAAAGGCACAATGGAAGAAGCGGATGTTTTATACGGTGTTACCATGCAGGAATCTGGCGTTTCAAAGCTTGTTTCCGTCCGACTGGAAGAATCCAAGCAGCTCGTGCAGGGGCAGCAAGCTTAAAGGAAGCGGCGGCTGCGGTCCTGAATCTGCACAGCCTGGTTATATTTCCATACTAATTCAACAGATTAAAAAGTGCCGGACTGCAGGAATGGGGAGGCCGGCTCGGTGAATGACAGGAAACTATTCTCATGGGCACGCGTGTCCTGCGCTGGAACAGTCCGGCACATACTATTTTGGAAAGCTGGCGGATCTCACGACTGGTTCTCAATATCGATCTCATCGTAAACCAGCCGTTATCAAAAAGGCGCTGTTATATGATGAGGTTGATTTTGCAAGGCTGGGCAAGCCCCTTGAAAACTGCTCCGGATTTTCTTCATGCGGTGATGACTTTAGGATATTATTCAAATCAACGTCCAGCGGAAGGGGCCGGAAAAGTGAGACCCTGTAAGAGCGTAAGCAATCATAAGGTTCACCCCGCCCCGCGGCGAAGAAGACACCGTGAATGTGACCGAAGTGAAGCAAGAACAGATGGCGCAATTGTGATTTGGTGAAAGCGAGTATCTGCTGCGGAAATCAACAGCCGCATTCTGCAGAACCAGTAAAGAAGGAAAGGATGTGCATGTATGAGCTTTTTCAAGAAGTTGAAGGATAAACTGACGAAACAGACAAATGACACAACAGATAAGTTCAAGGACGGCTTGACCAAGACGAGGGATTCTTTTACAGGCCGTATCAATGAACTTGTTGCCCAATATCGTAAAGTCGATGAGGAGTTTTTTGAGGAACTAGAAGAAATCATGATCAGTGCGGATGTCGGTGTCGCGACTGTCATGGACTTAATCGAGGAACTGAAAGATGAAGTGAAGCTCCGTAATATCAAAGACCCGAAAGAAGTCCAGGCAGTGATCTCGGAAAAGCTTGTGGAACTCTTCCATGAAGAAGACACCGGTGGAAATCCCGGCTTGAATATGGAAGAGGGCGGACTTACCGTCATCCTGTTTGTCGGTGTCAACGGCGTCGGGAAAACGACAACAATCGGAAAGATGGCGCACAATTTCAAAGAAGAAGGCAAAAAGGTTGTGCTTGCTGCCGGAGACACCTTCCGGGCAGGGGCGATCGAACAGCTTGAAGTCTGGGGAGAACGTGTCGGTGTGGAAGTGATCAAGCAAGCTGCGGGTTCAGACCCGGCTGCCGTTATGTTTGATGCCGTTAAGGCGGCGCAGTCCCGCAAAGCTGATGTCCTTCTTTGCGATACAGCCGGCCGCCTGCAAAATAAAGTGAACTTGATGAACGAGCTCGGGAAAGTGAAAAAAGTGCTGTCCAGGGAAATTCCGGGCGCTCCACATGAAACACTGCTTGTCGTCGATGCGACAACAGGCCAGAATGCGATGAGCCAGGCTAAAATTTTCAATGACACTACCGAGCTGAGCGGGATCGTCCTCACCAAACTGGACGGAACGGCAAAAGGCGGTATTGTCCTGGCCATCCGTCATGAACTCCAGATTCCGATCAAGTTTGTCGGTCTTGGCGAAAGAATGGATGATCTGCAGGAGTTCGATGCCGAGCAATTCGTTTATGGCCTGTTTTCAGATATGGTGGACAAAGCGGGAGACGAGGAAGAAGAGGAAGACGAAGAATAGGTTAGGGAATAACTCGCGGATTTTTGCTATCGATCTCTGTTAAGATAAAAACTTGACATGGATTGCACGAGCATGTATTATAATATTTCGTAAAGGCGTTTTACTTAACATAGGGAGTGTCCGCCATGTCGCTGGAAAAAACGACGAGAATGAATTATCTGTTCGATTTTTATCAGGAACTGCTGACGCCCAAGCAGCGGAACTATATGGCATTCTATTATCTGGACGATTATTCCCTTGGTGAAATCGCTGAAGAATACCAGGTCAGCCGCCAGGCTGTATACGACAATATCAAACGGACGGAAGCAATGCTTGAGCAATATGAAGAAAAACTGCTGTTATTTAAGAAGTTCCAGGAAAGAAAACAGCTGCTCGGGCTGCTCAAATCCGGCCTTGCCGAAATCGGCGGGCCGAAAGAAAAATTGTTCCGTATTGTGGAAGATATCGACAAACTGGACTAGGGAGGGCGGCACGATATGGCATTTGAAGGATTAGCCGACCGACTGCAAAGCACCATTCAGAAAATAAAGGGCAAGGGGAAAGTGAGCGAAGCCGATGTCAAGGCGATGATGCGTGAAGTCCGGCTTGCCCTGCTTGAAGCCGATGTCAACTTCAAGGTCGTCAAAGATTTTGTCAAACGCGTCAATGAACGTGCAGTCGGCCAGGAAGTCATGGAATCGTTGACACCGGGCCAGCAGGTCATCAAGGTCGTCAAAGAGGAATTGACTGAACTGATGGGCGGGGAACAAAGCAAAATCAAGACGGCCAAACGGCCGCCGACGGTGATCATGATGGTCGGCCTGCAAGGTGCAGGTAAAACGACCACCACCGGCAAGCTGGCAAATCACCTGCGCAAAAAGCATAACCGCAAGCCGCTTCTTGCAGCTGCCGACATATACCGTCCGGCTGCGATTAACCAGCTGGAAACGATCGGAAAGCAGCTCAGCATGCCTGTCTTCTCGCTTGGGGACAAAGTAAGCCCTGTTGAAATCGCCCAGAAGGCGATCGATAAGGCGAAAGAAGAGCATAATGACTATGTCATTATCGATACCGCAGGCCGCCTTCATGTTGATGAAGCTTTGATGGATGAATTGAAGCAAATCAAGGAAACGGTCACTCCGGATGAAATTTTCCTTGTCGTAGATGCAATGACGGGCCAGGATGCTGTAAATGTCGCGCAAAGCTTCAATGAACAGCTGGGCCTCACGGGGGTTGTCCTGACGAAACTTGACGGCGATACGAGGGGCGGTGCTGCACTTTCGGTCAAATCAGTTACAGACACACCGATCAAATTTGTCGGTATGGGCGAAAAACTTGACCAGCTTGAGCCGTTCCATCCTGACAGGATGGCATCAAGGATCCTCGGCATGGGTGATATGCTGACGCTCATCGAAAAGGCGCAGAAGGACGTCGACGAAACAAAGGCGAGAGAAATGGAAGAAAAGATGCGAACCATGTCTTTCACCTTTGATGACTTTCTCGAACAGCTTGGCCAGGTCCGCAACATGGGACCGCTTGACGAGCTGATCAAAATGATGCCGGGTGCCAATAAAATCAAAGGCCTTGATAATGTACAGGTGGATGAGAAACAGATTGGCCACATTGAAGCGATCATCCAATCGATGACCAAAGATGAAAAGATCCACCCGGAAACCATCAATGCGAGCCGCAAGAAACGGATCGCAAAGGGAAGCGGAACTTCCGTACAGGAAGTGAACCGCTTGCTGAAACAGTTTGAAGATATGAAGAAAATGATGAAACAAATGACAAATATGCAAAAAGGAAAAGGCAAAAAAGGGATGAAGTTCCCGTTCATGTAAGGTGTTAATATTTTTTCCTTTACACATCTTAAGTCATTTGGTAATATTAAAACTTGTGTGGAAACAAATTCGGAGGTGCATGTAATAATGGCAACAAAAATTCGTTTAAAGCGCATGGGCGCTAAAAAATCACCATATTATCGTTTGGTAGTCGCAGATTCACGTTCACCGCGTGACGGCCGTTTCATCGAAGAGATCGGCACATACAACCCGGTTGCAAAACCGGCAGCGGTAAACATCGATGAAGAGCGCGCCCTGCACTGGCTGCAGACGGGTGCCAAGCCGTCTGACACGGTCCGCAACCTGTTCTCAAATGCCGGCATTATGGAAAAATTCCATAACGCTAAAAACCAGAAGTAATCAGGGTAATTGGACATGGTAGAATTAATTTCAACCATCGTAAAAGCCCTTGTGGATCACCCTGAAGATGTTACGGTTAAAGTAATTGAAGGCGACCGCAAAATTACGTACCAGCTGAGTGTCCATCAGGAGGATACCGGTAAAGTTATCGGAAAACAGGGGCGTGTCGCCAGAGCGATCCGCACTGTTGTATACGCAGCCGGTGTGAACCTTGATAAAAAGATTCATCTGGAAATTTTGTAAGGGCGGGGATTTTTTCCTCTCCCTTTTTTGCATTTAGTGTATGATGCATTGAAAATTCCAGGAAAAGATAAGGTCGACCGGGCAACCACAGGGCCTGCTGGCCCCGGTGGGCGGTCAGGTTTTCTTTATAGGAGGCGAATCGGCAGTTTGCCGGTTTGCCCTGCCTGAAGCCGGAGGTGTGCGATGAAGATTCTGGTCAAAGTCCTTATTAAGCAAGTGCTGACGGATAAAAGCCGTAAGAAGCTGCGTGAGTCATTTGCCAGGCAAATCGGTCAGCTTGAAACGGAATGCAGACAGCTGCAATTCGAGATGAAAAAGCTGCAAAAGAATGAAAAAATGAATCGAGGCCGGATAGCGGAACGCTTCAATGAAGAAATCGAACGGCGAATGGATAAAATAAAAAAAATGGAGTTTAATTTAGATGAACTCGACCGGCTCCCGGATGGAAGTGAACTTATCCAGGAAGAATCAGAAACATATGTCGATGTCAGTGTCGGCGATAAATGGGACAGCATAACAAAAGACCGATCCATCATCGTTAAGGATGGTGTCATCGTGGCGATCGAGTAAAACCCAGGGGAGGTTTGCCTGTTGACTGCATGGCTGAACGTAGGCAAAATTGTCAATACACACGGTATTAAAGGTGAGGTCCGTGTCATTTCACGCACAGACTTCCATGAGGAAAGATACAAAGCGGGTAATACATTATATGTGGAAATGCCTGACAGCGGAGAATTGTATGAAGTGACGGTGAAGCATCACCGGAAGCATAAACAGTTTGATCTCCTTCAATTTGAAGGGCACAATAATGTGAATGATGTTGAGCGGTACAAAGGCGCCCTGTTGAAAATAAGGACGGAACAGCTTGGTGAGTTGGAGGATAATGAATTTTATTATCATGAAGTCATCGGCTGCCGAGTCGTTGATGAAGCCGGGGAAGAAATCGGCAGAATCAAGGAAATTTTATCGCCCGGCGCCAACGATGTCTGGGTGGTTCAGCGGAAAGGCGAAAGAGATTTACTGATTCCCTACATTGAAGGTGTCGTGCTTCATGTCGATATCCGGCAGCAGATTGTCAAAATCCATCTGATGGAAGGATTGCTGTAATGCTTAAAATTGATTTTCTCACCTTGTTCCCCGAGATGTTTCCCGGCATCCTTGACAACTCCATATTGAAAAAGGCTCAGGAAAAAAAAGCCGTCCGATTCGCTGTCCATAATTTCCGCGAATTCTCAGAGAACAAACATAATAAAGTGGATGATTATCCATATGGCGGCGGTGCAGGCATGGTTTTGTCACCCCAGCCGCTGTTCAGTGCTGTTGAACAACTCACAGAACAAAGCGAATCCGAAAAGCCCCGCGTAGTCCTTTTGTGCCCTCAGGGAGAACGGTATACCCAGCGGAAAGCGGAGGAGCTTGCGCAAGAAGATCAACTGATTTTTATTTGCGGCCATTATGAGGGATACGATGAGCGAATACGCGAGCATCTAGTGACAGATGAATTATCAATCGGTGATTTTGTTTTGACGGGCGGAGAGCTGGGGGCTATGGTTATTGCCGACAGTGTAACCCGTCTGCTGCCCGGTGTTCTCGGCAATGCCGCATCGCCTGAACTTGATTCATATTCAAGCGGCTTGCTGGAACATCCGCAGTACACCCGGCCGGCTGAATTTCGAGGGATGAAAGTGCCTGATATCCTTTTGTCAGGAGACCATGCCAAAATAGAGGAATGGCGTGAAAAAGAATCGTTCCGCCGCACCTTCACTAGAAGGCCAGACCTCCTGGAGGGCATTGCGCTTACAGAAAAGCAGACAGCCTGGATTGAAGAATTTAAAAAAGAAATGGAATAGTATTGAAACGGCATTTCTGTTATGCTATGATATTTCTTGTGACTTGGATATCGAACGGTGTCCGGTTTTGAGAACGATATTCCGCTGATATGATCTAATAGCATAATCATGAATGTCTGTTGGAAGGAGTGAAACAGCGATGCAACAATTGATTGAAGAAATTACAAAAGAGCAGCTTAGAACTGACCTGCCAGATTTCCGTCCCGGCGATACTGTGCGTATTGATGTAAAAGTTGTCGAGGGTACACGTGAACGTATCCAGGTGTTCGAAGGTGTTGTAATCAAGCGTCGCGGCGGCGGCATCAGTGAAACATTCACTGTCCGCAAAGTGTCATACGGTGTTGGAGTTGAACGTACATTCCCGCTGCACACGCCACGTATTGCAAAGATCAACGTTGTGCGACGCGGTAAAGTGCGCCGTGCCAAGCTTTACTACCTGCGTAACCTGCGCGGTAAAGCAGCCCGTATCAAAGAAATCAGATATTAAGCAAAAAGGGAGCTTGTGTACAGCAAGCTCCTTTTTTCACTTTAAATGATGATAAAAATTTTTTTATAGTGAAATTATAGAGGGATTGACACTTTTTGAATGAAAAACTTTTAATATGCCGGTAAAATGGGAATAACCTGCAAGGGACTAAGACAAGCCCGCAATACATCGAAAAAGAGAGTGGAGGATCAGCATGGCAACCGAAAAACGTGAAGCGTGGGAATGGATCAAAGCACTGGCGATTGCTGTTATTCTTGCGGGTGTGATCCGCTTCTACTTGTTTGCACCTATTGTGGTGGACGGCGAATCCATGATGCCGACCCTTGAAGATCAGGACCGCATGATTGTGAACAAAGCGAGCTATCTGATCGGGGAACCGGAACGGTTCGATATTGTTGTATTTAGAGCCAGTGAAGAGAAAGACTATATAAAGAGAGTGATCGGATTGCCGGGTGACCATGTGGAATACCGGGATGATACACTCTTCGTAAATGGTGAACCGCTTGAAGAGCCTTTTTTAAAAGACTTCAAACGGCGGACGGATGAAGGGAATTTGACGTTCGATTTCACTCTGGAAGAAATTCTCCAGGAAGGGAAAGTCCCAGAAGGGCAGTTGTTTGTCATGGGTGATAACAGGCGTTACAGCAAGGACAGCCGGATTATCGGAACTGTCCCGATGGACCGTGTCATCGGTGAAGCGAATGTCATTTATTGGCCCCCTTCCCATATTGAGTTTGTTGATTAAACAGGCGATAACAAAGAGGGTGACAGTATGACAATTCAATGGTTTCCGGGTCATATGGCGAAGGCTAAACGCCAGGCGATGGAAAAGATCAAATTGATTGATGTAGTGATTGAGCTGGTGGATGCCCGCCTGCCGATGTCCTCCCGCAATCCGATGATTGATGAAATCGCAGGAGATAAGCCGCGGCTTGTCATTCTTAACAAGTCGGACCTGGCCGATCCCCGGGCGACAACTGAATGGATACAATACTTCAAAGGGCAAGGGTTTGCCGCGCTCGCTGTCAATTCGCAGACCGGAAGCGGCGTGAAAAATATCATCGAACAGTCACGCCTGCTCGTCAAAGAAAAATTCGAAAAGATGCAGGCTAAAGGTATCCGGAACCCAAGAGCGGTACGGGCGCTTATACTCGGAATTCCGAACGTCGGCAAATCGACGCTCATCAACCGGCTCGCAAACAAAAAAGCGGCAAAAACAGGCGATCGTCCAGGAGTGACAACAGCCCAGCAATGGATTAAAGTCGGAAAAGAATTCGAGCTGCTGGATACACCCGGCATATTATGGCCGAAATTCGAGGATGAAACAGTCGGCTCCCGCCTGGCTGTGACAGGCGCGATCAAGGACCCCCTCCTTGATTTCGGGGAACTGTCCGTGTTCCTGCTCCGCTTTTTGAAAGGGGAATATCCCGAACTGCTCAAAGAACGCTACAGTCTTGAAGAGCTTCCGGACGATGTCATTGAACTGTTTGATGCGATTGCTGCCAAGCGGGGCTTTTTGATGGGGGGCGGCATTCCTGACTATGACAGGACATCTGAGATGCTGCTCAGGGAACTCCGCTCAGGTAAAATCGGGAGAATCACTTTTGAACGCCCTTAAAATCGACTGGCAGCCTATTTACGGGCTGCCTTTTTTGCTGTTAAGGAAATTAAAAAAATTTTGCGTCGTGGATAAAAAAACGAGAAGGGAGTCATCCAGCTCCAGGTGCCAGCAGCTATCGTCATTAGCGGTGATCCCCTCCGGAAGGAAAGATCACCTTCCTGCGGGTACCCCG
>NZ_LWBL02000067.1 GCF_001644195.2 Bacillus marinisedimentorum
TCAAACAGTTGCCCTTTCTTTTAGGGAAACTCTGTTTGAGCAGAAAGGTTTGGGAGCATCGAGAAGGTCGAGGAAGCGACTGAGGAGGCACCGGAGCGTATTTGCATACGTAAGGATGCCGATGAGGGAGCTGACGAAGAGATTCGAAGATGATCGCAAACCGTAATAAATTGTCCGGTGGCAATGGCGGAGAGGATACACCCGTTCCCATCCCGAACACGGAAGTTAAGCTCTCCAGCGCCGATGGTAGTTGGGGGCCGTCCCCCTGTGAGAGTAGGACGCCGCCGGGCATTCCCTTTTTAAGGGACAGAGAAAGAGACAGCTGTATTTAACCAAAGTTTTATCATCGCGGGATGGAGCAACGAGCGTTACTTCTATGAGTTTGCTGCGAGTTGTCTCGACGCATCAATCACCCCCGAATAGGCTTGCAGAGGAAGAGACAGTTAGTTTTTGGCAACGTAATTCCAGGATACAACGTAACATCATAATTTTTATCATCGCGGGATGGAGCAGTTCGGTAGCTCGTCGGGCTCATAACCCGAAGGTCGCAGGTTCAAATCCTGCTCCCGCAACCAAATATGGTCCGGTAGTTCAGTTGGTTAGAATGCCTGCCTGTCACGCAGGAGGTCGCGGGTTCGAGTCCCGTCCGGACCGCCATTTAGAGCAAACGAAACAATGGTTTCGTTTTTTTTATTGGTTTTATGCGAAGAGATGCCTCCATATAAGGAGCCTTTTCGGTTAAAATCGTAGGTTTTTGCCTTAAAATAAGATAAACTACATGATAGAGCCCTTAGGACATGTCCTAAGGTTTTTTTGCACGGAAATAGAGGTATGCTAGAGATAAGCATTCCAACGAGAAATTTTTTCCAAACCACTGAGGGGGTAGACTGATGCCGATTTCAGGTGAGTTTTCTTTCATCCGCTCGATTACACCTGCTCAAACGTTTCAGCGGTCCCTTATCCAGGGAATCGGTGATGATGCTGCCGTGTATAGCGGAAGTGACAACTATTCTGAGGTTGTCTGCCTTGATACGATGGCGGAAGGAATCCATTTTACGCGGAAAACGATGAACCCGTTTGACCTTGGATATAAAGCCCTTGCCGTCAACATAAGCGACCTTGCCGCAATGGGGGCTGAACCGGCGTTTTACCTCGTGTCGGCCGCGATTTCGGAAGATTGGACGGAAGATGACCTGCAGGAGATGTATAAAGGGATGGCTGAACTCGGCAGCCGCTGGCAGATGGATTTGATCGGCGGTGACACGGTTGCCTCCAAATCAGGCCTGGTGTTGACGGTCGTCGTGATTGGCCGGGTGGAAAAAGGGAAAGAGCTGTTGCGGAGTACCGCGAAACCGGGGGATATCGTGTTTGTAACCGGTACACCCGGTGATTCGGCGGCAGGGCTGAAACTCTTGCTTGAGGAGCCTGGACGTGTCTACAGCAAGGCGGAACAATATTTTATCGAAAGGCACCGGCGGCCTGTTCCGCGTATCGAGGCCGGCAGGTTCCTGGCAGGATTGCAGCGGGTAGCGTTGAATGATGTAAGTGACGGGGTTGCAAGTGAGGCCAATGAACTTGCGGAAGCGAGCGGCGTAAGAATTGATATTTCAGAAATGCGGCTGCCGGCAAGTCCGCAGCTGGAAGCACTCCCTTCAAATGAACGGATTTCGAGTATTCTATTTGGCGGAGAGGACTTTGAATTGATTGGTACCATGTCCAAAATTGAATGGGAATCCATTCATGATGATGAGAAATTGAAATATGCCCTTCATGAAATCGGAACAGTGTGTGAAGCAGATGGTAAACCAGCCGTCTATTTGCATACTGCTTCAGGGGAAACCGAGCTGCTCGGGAAGAAGGGGTATAATCACTTTAAAAACGGGTGAGTCATATGACAGAAGAAAAATTTGAATTCAACACGAAGTCTCCGGAAGAAACGATGGCATTTTCCCAACGGCTCGCTGATAAGCTTGGTCCCGGTGATGTGCTGACACTGGAAGGCGATCTTGGGGCAGGGAAGACGACATTTACAAAAGGACTGGCAAAAGGGCTCGGCGTCCGTCGGACCGTCAACAGTCCGACCTTCACGATCATCAAAGAATACCAGGGCAGGCTTCCGCTTTTCCATATGGACGTATACCGTCTTGAAGACAGCGGGGAGGATCTTGGGTTTGATGAGTATTTTGAGGGTGACGGCGTAACGATTGTGGAATGGGCTTCTATGATTCATGATCAGCTGCCTGATGAACGCCTGGATATATTCCTGTATCATGAAGGGGACGACAACAGGCGTATTGTGCTGACGCCAAAGGGAGAGCACTACATAACGATTTGTAAGGAGATTGTTTGATTATGAAGGCGCTTGCCATTGATACCTCTAACCTGGTGATGGGGATAGCCGTCATTTCTGATGACCGCATTACCGGTGAAATGATAACCAACTTAAAAAAGAACCATTCTGTGCGGCTGATGCCGGCGATAGACCAGCTCCTGAAAGATGTGGACATGAAGCCGGCCGAACTGAATCGCATTATTGTGGCGAACGGTCCCGGTTCCTATACGGGAGTAAGGATCGGCGTATCAATCGCGAAAACACTGGCCTGGGCATTGAACATTCCAGTCACTGGTGTCTCAAGCCTTGACGTTTTGGCCCAGAATGGGAAAATGGCCGGATCTTATGTTTCCCCGATTTTCGATGCAAGGCGCGGCCAGGTGTATACTGCATTGTATGATGCTGCGAACGGCATGAAGGTTGAAAAGGAGGAGCGGATTATCCAGCTGGATGACTGGCTTCCAATGCTTCAAGAAAAGGAAAAACCTGTTCTGTTTATGGGCAATGACTTGCCGATCCACCAGAACCGTATTGTAGAAGTGCTGGGGGAGCAGGCTGTAATTGCCCCGTTAACCGCCCATAATCCGCGTCCTTCGGAATTGGCGTATCTCGGCATTCAAAAAGAGGCGGTTCCTGTGCATGAATTCGTTCCGAACTACTTGCGTTTAGCGGAGGCTGAGGCCAAATGGCTCGAATCACAGAACCGGCAGGGGTAAACGATATGGAAAACAGGCCGGTCATGAGGCTGATGACAGTCAGCGATATAGATGAAGTGGAGAAAATTGAACAGGCCTGCTTTGCGACACCGTGGAGCAGGGAATCGTTTTACAATGAGGTGGAGATCAACCAGTTCGCTAAATATCTCGTTCTGGAGCTGAATGGCAGTGTGATCGGATATTGCGGGCTGTGGATCATTATTGATGAAGGGCATATAACCAATATCGCGGTTTTGCCGGAATACCGGGGGCGGAAGTTCGGGGAAAAATTACTGCGCTATGCCCTTGCCCTTGCAAGGGGGCAGGGAGCGAATACAGTAACGCTTGAAGTCAGGGCTAGCAATGCCGCTGCACAGAATCTATACCGTAAACTGGGATTCCAGGAAGGCGGCATACGAAAAAATTATTATACTGATAATAATGAAGACGCATTAGTGATGTGGGTGAACTTAAATGAAAAATAATGAAACTGAATTGATACTAGGAATTGAAACGAGCTGTGATGAGACAGCGGCGTCCGTCATTAAGAATGGAACCGAAATTCTTTCCAACGTGGTTGCTTCCCAGATCGAAAGCCATAAACGATTCGGCGGCGTTGTGCCGGAAATCGCCTCAAGGCATCATGTGGAGCAGCTTACCGTCGTGCTGCAGGAAGCGCTTGACCAGGCGGGAATCACGCTTGAGGACCTGGATGCGGTCGCGGTCACACAGGGACCCGGGCTTGTAGGCGCCTTGCTTGTCGGAGTGAATGCCGCAAAAGCGATTGCGCTGGCACATGATATTCCGCTTATAGCCGTTCATCATATTGCCGGTCATATATATGCAAACCGCCTCCAGCAAGAATTTGAGTTTCCGGTGCTCGCACTTGTCGTCTCGGGCGGTCATACCGAGCTTGTCCTTATGAGGGAGCATGGACATTATGAAGTGATCGGGGAAACGAGGGATGATGCTGCAGGAGAAGCATACGACAAAGTAGCGCGGACGCTGAAACTTCCGTATCCAGGCGGTCCGCATATCGATCGGCTGGCCAGTGAAGGGGAACCGGCAATTGACTTGCCGCGCGCATGGCTTGAACCGGATTCGTATGATTTCAGCTTCAGCGGGCTGAAATCAGCAGTTATCAACACGCTGCACAATGCTGCCCAGCGCGGCGAAGAAATCGAACCCGAGAATCTTGCAGCCAGTTTCCAGGAAAGCGTCATTGATGTACTGGTGACGAAGACGATAAAAGCAGCGGAGGAGTACAGGGTGAAGCAGGTTGTGCTGGCAGGAGGGGTAGCCGCAAATAGAGGCCTGCGCAGCCGGCTTGAAAAGGAGTTCGATCAGCTTACGGCCGATTTGATTATCCCGCCGCTTTCGCTTTGCACAGACAACGCCGCTATGATTGCGGCAGCAGGCAGCATCGAATTCAATAAAGGAAAGCGTGCTCCATTTTCGTTAAATGCCCATCCGGGGCTGGATCTGGAGTCGTTCAATTAAACCGCTGTATAGGCAGCGGTTTTTTCTATGACAAAAGGTCTAAAGAGGTAATAATAATTTGAATTGTAAAAAAGTTTAACTTAAAACCTGTGCTTTTGAACCAGGACATTTACCAAAAAAGATCGGTTTATAGATGTTTTAACCTGTTTGAAATAGGGAAAAGAGTATAAAAGACTATTAACAGGTTATTTATCCACAGCATGCCATTTTTGTGGAAAAACAAATGGAACAGCGGTATAAAAGGTTTTACTATGTTAATAACATTCTGTGGATAAAAACGGGTGATTTTGTGGATAATGGGGATAAATCTGTTAATCCTCTTTCTTACTAACTATTTTTTGTGTATAACTCTGTGGATGGTGTGAATAGTTTTAAAATATAGAAAACCGGTGCAAAGCTGCACCGGTTTTTTTATAGGTAAGGAAATTAAAAAATGTTTGCGTTGTTGATAAAAAGCCAGAAGGGAGTCATCCAGCTCCAGGCGCCAGCGGCTATCGTCATAAGCGGTTCATCCCCTCCGGAAGGAAAGACCACCTTCCTGCGGGTACCCCCGCTTATGCGTACGCCGCTAAGCGTGCGCCCTGCGCTTTTGTTCCTGAAAAGCGGATAGCGGCGAATCGCAGAAACAGGCACCTGACTGCGGACTGCCGCTTGCGCTTCTTTATTCAGTTTCGGCCAATTGAAGCTCTTCCCATTCTTCCATCAACTGCTCGAGTTCTTCCTGTAAGGCCGTCAATTCCGTGTGATGCAGGGCTGATTTTTCATGGTCTTCATATATTTCCGGAAGGGCGAGCAGTGCTTCTTTTTCTTCGATTTGTTCCTCCAGCCCGGCAATACGGAGTTCGATTTCTTCAATTTTTCGCAGCCGCTGCCGTTCTCTCTTTTTTTCTTCTTTGTCCTGCATGTACTTCGATTTGTCGCCGCCCTGCTGATCATGATTGCCGGAAGGGGCAGCTGCCGCTTTTTCTTCCTGTTCGAGACGGGCGAGTTCTTCCATTTCATTTTTCTTATCCACATAGTAATCATAATCGCCGAGAAATTCGGTCACTGTTTTTGTGGATAGTTCCATGATTCGGTCTGCAATCCTGTTGATAAAGTAACGGTCATGGGATACGAACAGGATTGTGCCTGGATAATCAATCAGTGCTGATTCAAGCACTTCTTTGCTGTCGAGGTCCAGATGGTTCGTCGGTTCGTCGAGGATAAGGAAATTCGCTTTCTTAAACATCAGTTTACACAGGGCCAGCCGCGCTTTTTCCCCGCCGCTGAGCCCTGAAACAGGCTTGAGGACATCATCGCCGCTGAACAGGAAATTTCCTAGGGCGGTCCGGATTTCCTTTTCGCTCTTGAGAGGGTACTCGTCCCACAGTTCATCAAGGACACGCTTGTTTGATTTCAGGCTGGCCTGTTCCTGATCGTAATAGCCCACAGATACGTTGCTGCCGTAGACGATGGAGCCTGATGTGACGTTGTCGCTGCGCATGATGGCTTTCAGCAAAGTGGATTTGCCCGCTCCGTTCGGACCGACAAGTGCGATGCTGTCGCCGCGGTTGATCGTTGTATTCAATCCGGAAAAAAGTGGCTCTTTACCGGGATATGCAAGCGACAGATCGTTGATTTTCAATACATCGTTCCCGCTTTGCCGTTCAATTTCGAAGGAAAAGGAAGCCGATTTGGCATCACCTTGCGGCCTGTCCATCTTATCCATTTTCTGAAGCTGTTTGCGGCGGCTCTGTGCCCGTTTTGTCGTGGAAGCCCTGGCGATGTTGCGCTGGATGAAATCTTCAAGCTTGGCGATTTCCTCCTGCTGTTTTTCATACTGTTTCAAGTCGCGTTCGTACCGTTGGGCTTTTTCATCCAGATAGCTGCTGTAGTTGCCGTGGAATTTGCCGGTCGTATGGCGTGAAATTTCATACACAACATTGACGATGCGATCAAGAAAATAACGGTCATGAGATACAATCAGTAAAGCGCCCGGATAACCTTGCAAATACTGCTCAAGCCATGTAAGCGTTTCGATGTCCAGATGGTTCGTCGGTTCATCCAGAATCAGCAAATCAGGTTTTGTCAGCAGAAGTTTGGCGAGAGCAAGCCGGGTTTTCTGGCCCCCGCTCAACGTTGAAATCGGTGTATTTGTATCAAATCTGCTGAAGTTCAGACCGTGCAGGACCGTACGTATATCCGCCTCATATTGATATCCGCCTTCATCTTTGAAGACGAGCTGCAATTCATCATATTCTTTCATGAGCTTGTCATAGGCAGCACCGTCATTCAGTAAATCGGGGTCCCCCATCTTAGCCTCCATGGCGCGCAGCCTTTTTTCCATATTCAGCAGCGGTTCAAAGACACTCAGCATCTCATCCCAAATCGACAAATTGGATTCCAGGCCGGTATCCTGGGCAAGATAACCGAGTGAAAGGTCTTTCGGCTTGATGATCTCGCCTTCATCATAAGACATCTGGCCCGCGATGATTTTCAAGAGCGTGGATTTGCCCGCCCCGTTCCTGCCGACAAGCGCAATGCGGTCATTTGATTGTACTTCCAATTTAATATTCGATAAAATAAGATCAGCGCCAAAATGCTTTGTCAACTGATTTACTTGAAGCAATATCATAGCAGTTCACCTCTATATTCGATAGCTTTAGTGTATCGCACCGGGAATCAGCTGGGCAACCTGGGGCTTTTAAGAATACGCAATTGTCGATTATTCGTTTCAAAAAAGGCCCGATCTCGGGTTATAATGATAGAAAGCAAGCTGAGAGGAGTTTTCGTATGGCATCTGAGTTTACTCACTTTAATGAGCAGGGCAGGGCAAAAATGGTCGATATCGCGGACAAGCAGGCAACCGTCCGGACGGCGCTGGCCCATTCGAGTGTTCAGGTAAGTGAAGAGATATATACAAAAATACAGGACAATGAGATTGGCAAAGGAGACGTGCTGGCAGTCGCTCAAGTTGCCGGTATCATGGCAGCCAAAAAAACACCGGAATGGATTCCGATGTGCCACCCGCTTCAGCTGAAAGGGGTCGATGTCTCGTTCGAATGGCAAAAACCCGCAGATGGCAGTAAAGACGGTGATTATATTCTGCATATCGGCGCAAGTGTCAAAACGAAGGGGAACACAGGCGTGGAAATGGAAGCGCTAACGGCAGCATCCGCAACAGCGCTGACGGTGTATGATATGTGTAAGGCAGTGGATAAAGGAATGATCATCGGCCCGACCTACCTGGTGGAAAAGACAGGCGGCAAAAGCGGAGATTTTCGAAGAGAATAGAACAAAGCGAAAAGCAGTGTTGGGGGTTAAATTATGGAAATCGATAAAAATAAAATCCCGCAGGCAACGGCAAAAAGGCTGCCGTTATACTACCGTTTTCTGAAGAATTTGCATTCATCAGGGAAACAGCGGGTGTCGTCTGCGGAATTAAGCGAAGCGGTCAAGGTTGACTCAGCGACAATCCGCCGTGATTTTTCTTACTTCGGTGCACTTGGCAAAAAAGGGTATGGGTATAATGTGAGCTATCTGCTGTCATTTTTCAGGGAGACGCTTGACCAGGATGAAATTACAAAAGTCGCCTTGATCGGTGTCGGTAACCTTGGCAGGGCCCTTTTGCATTACAATTTCACCAAAAATAACAATACGAAAATCGCAATGGCATTTGACGTGAATGAGAACCAGATCGGAACTGAAATCGGCGGCGTGCCGATTTACGATAGTGAAAAGCTGGAAGAGCGGCTTGGAGATGTATCTGTCGCCATTTTGACGGTGCCTGCACCCGCAGCGCAATCCGTCACCGACCGCCTTGTGAAAGCCGGCATCAGCGGCATCCTGAACTTCACTCCGGCCCGGCTGGCGACACCGCCTCATATCCGGGTCCATCATATCGACCTTGCGATTGAACTGCAGTCACTGATCTACTTCCTGAAGCATTATCCTCTCAGTGAAGGTGAGCAGGAAGAGGCAGAAGAATAAAACGAACCCGCGGTTTTTGAGTAACTGGCAGGGTTGAAACATAAACGAATATATCTTTGGAGGTGGAATCGGCACGCTGATTCACACCTCTTTTTTGTTGTTATCGTAACGGTCAACGGCATTTTCAAATTTCTATTAACTGGGGTACATGGGCTTTTCATATTGTTACCTGAATTATGCGTTCCCGAAAAGGTCTTCGGAGTTCCAAAAAGGAAACGCAACGAGCTATGCGTTCCGGAAAAGGCTTTCGGAGTACGAAAAAGGGAACGAATCGATACTATGCGTTCCCAAAAAGGTCTTCGGATCACCGAAAAGGGAACGCATCAAGTAATTCATCAGCATAAGGAACGGACAGATTTCAGCTAATTCAAATTTTTCTTCCCAATCATGCTCTTAAATTTAACATCAACAAGAAGACCGGAACCCAAACTGGTCTTCTTATTATTTAGTGTGTTAATAAGCTCACTCGAACCTGTAAGCGGTCCCAGCCGTGGGTTTTAAAAAGTTAAACAAACGTTTATTTAAAAAGAGAATGCACCGGTCACGAGGGCTGCTGGAGATTTAAACAAACGTTTATTTAAAATTGTCTGCCGTCTATTCTTTTCACAGCCCTATTTTGATGTATGATAGAGATAAAGAAAATTTCGGAAAACGAAACAACCGGGGGATAGAGAGATGGCGAAAAAAATACCTGAAAAGTGGATGGTGGTCATTGCCGTTTTGCTCGGCACATTCACCATCATTTTAAATAACAGCATGCTGAATCCGGCAATTCCTGAACTCATGGCAATCTTTGATACGGATGCGGTTTCAATCGGCTGGGTGATTACCATTTTTATGGTTTCGATGGGGATCACGATGCCGCTGACCGGCTATCTTGGCGATAAGATCGGCAAGAAGAAGCTGTACATGATTGGGCTTGTTTTGTTTTTGATCGGGTCTGTCCTTGCTTCAATGGCATGGAGCCTCACATCATTAATCTTATTCCGCGCCATACAGGGGATTGCAGGTGGTGTCATGATGCCGCTTTCGATGGCTTTGATCTTTGAAGTGTTTCCGCGGGAGGAACGCGGGCTTGCGACCGGGGTGTGGGGCATCGCGGCCATGATGGCGCCGACGATCGGCCCGACACTTGGCGGAACGATTGTTGAAACGAGCAGCTGGCATTACTTGTTTTTGTTCAATATCCCGTTCGGCCTCCTTGGGCTTGCCGCTTCCGCTTATTACTTGAAGTCGACGGAAAAGGTGAAAGATATCAAGTTTGATAAGATCGGATTCCTGCTCGTTACCCTTGGAGTAGGAGCAGTCTTGTTTGCGCTCGGCCGGATTTCAAGGGTGGAACACCTCGCAAACCCGGTGAATATCGGCCTGATCATCTTCGGCCTCGCCGGAATATATGCGTTTGTGAAGTATGAAAATCGGCAAAGCCAGCCGCTGCTGGAGCTGTCCGTCTTCAAGGCGCCCGCTTTTTCCATTGCAGTATGGATTGCCAGCGTTACATCGATTGGGCTGTTTTCATCGATTTTCCTTATCCCGCTTCTTATTCAGAACGTATATGGGTTAAGTGCCATCATTACCGGGCTTGTGTTTTTGCCGTCAGCTCTCTTCAGCGGCATTTTTATGACGGTCGGGGGCCGGCTGCTGGATAAAAATGGACCGAGAGGCGTCGTCACCACCGGCCTTGTCATATTTGCCGCCACAACACTGGCACTCGGTTTCCTGAATCTAGAGACCTCCCTCTGGTACATCCTGGTTGTGATGCTGATCAGGGGAATCGGCATGGGGCTTTGCAATATGCCGGCAACGACGACAGGGCTGAACGCGATTCCTGACCGCCTCGTTGCCCAGGGCTCAGCGATGAACAATGTCCTCAGACAAATCAGCTCATCGCTCGGCATTGTTTTCATTTCGGTATACTATGAGGTCCGGAGAGCCCAGCTGCTCGGAATGGGCGTAAGCGGCACCGAAGGCAGCCTCCAGGCGATCAACGAAGGATTTCTTGTCGTCGGAGTGCTCCTCGCCCTTTCGATTCCAGCAGGATGGCTGATCGGCCAGGATGAGAAGCGGGAGGAAGCGGAGTTGAATCCGCAGTGACGTGTTTTCAAGATGCTTCATAAAAGTTCAGTGCCTGAAAAAGCGAGGATAGAACTAAATCGTTGCGTCCGTGCCCGCCTCAGCTTTAGCCGCACTTATTTCGCTTATACATGCCTTCCCGCAAACTTAAAAACACCTGGACAGCAACAATATGCTGCTCCAGGTGTTTTTTATCATCAATCAATCGTCCTCTTTTTCCTTCGTGATTTTCCGGATTTTATAATCCAGCATGAAAAACCGGATCGCCGACACGAAATTGAATGTGGCCAGCAGCATCAGAAGGATTGTTGTAAAATTCCAGATGTCTTCTTCGGGGCTCTGGATGGCCAGGTAGACGAATATGAATGCAAAGCCCCCGTATAGGAACCCCATAAGCAAAGGTGAAATTCTCATAAAATTAAAAGCCTCCAATAAATGACTGGATCATCTCCGCCTGTTTTTGCATCTCGCGGATTTCGTCTTCGAAGATGATCTGCACGCCGACAACCAGGCTGTTCATGGCGACATGCGCGACAATCGGGACAATGATCCTTTTCGTTTTCACATATAAGTACGCAAATGTCAGCCCCATAGCGGTGTAAATGAGTAAATGCTTCGGGTCAAAGTGGACCGTGGCGAAAATGAGTGAGCTGGCAATGCCCGAAATCCAGAAATTGAACCGTTTGTAGAGCGACCCGAAAATGATTTTCCGGAAGACGATTTCCTCAAGAATCGGTCCGATCACGGATGTGACGAAGATGAAAATCGGCGTGACTTTTGCGATTTTCACAAGCATTTCCGTATTTTCAGACCCGGCTTCGATGCCGAATACATTCACTTCGATCAAGCCGGCGATGCTCTGGGCGGCGAGTGCCATGAAGATGCCGAGCACTGACCACAAAACGGCTTCCCCGCGTCCGGACCGTTCAGAGTTCAGATGCCGTTCTTTCATATCCGTCCTCATGAGGAACAAAATGACGGCAAGTGCAGCCGCAAAACTGATGACCGTCCAGATGCCGACGATTTTATCCTCTGCCACCCCGGCGGCAGTAAGGAGCGGAAAGCCGAGCAAGCCAGAAAACTGGGCGATAATATATACGAGTAGAACAAACCAGTAGCGTTTAAGCAATATGCCTTCTCCTTTTTCATTTTATAGCAAGACTGTTAAGCTTATATCAGCGCGGCTGAAAACCGGCCGCTTATATTTAAAGCCTTTTTTGGGGCAATTGTTCATCCCTCTTAACAAGTTATATTCACGTATAGCAGGGAATAAAACATGCTTTCCCCATTTTACCATAACTTCCTGCCTGATGCGCTTCCGCCATCTGCTGTCCCCGAATCATTTTTTAAAAAAATTTGATACAAGACACTTGCATTTAAAAAACAGATTATTTAATATAATAATTGTGTTAGCACTCAACATGGGCGAGTGCTAATAATCGACAAAATATCCATTTGATAATTACATGAGGAGGGTGTTTCACTTGTTAAAGCCTTTAGGTGAACGCGTTATCATCGAACTTGTTGAAACTGAAGAAAAAACTGCAAGCGGAATCGTGCTGCCGGATTCTGCAAAAGAAAAACCGCAGGAAGGCAAAGTGGTTGCAGTGGGTTCCGGCCGTCTGAATGAAGACGGAGAACGTGTTGCTCTTGAACTGAAAGAAGGCGACCTCGTGGTATTCTCGAAATATGCGGGCACTGAAGTGAAATACGAAGGTACCGAGTATTTGATCATGCGTGAAGACGACATTCTTGCAGTTATCGGCTAATTTGATAAAACAGATTCTACATATTCAAGGAGGTCTTTGAAAATATGGCAAAAGAAATTAAGTTTAGCGAAGAAGCGCGCCGTGCCATGCTGCGCGGGGTGGATTCCCTTGCAAATGCTGTTAAAGTAACGCTTGGACCAAAAGGACGCAACGTGGTTCTTGAGAAAAAATACGGTTCACCGCTTATCACAAATGACGGTGTGACAATCGCAAAAGAAATCGAGCTTGAAGATGCATTTGAAAACATGGGTGCGAAGCTTGTTGCTGAAGTGGCAAGCAAAACAAACGAAATCGCCGGTGACGGTACAACGACTGCGACTGTCCTTGCCCAGGCGATGATCACAGAAGGCCTGAAGAACGTCACTTCCGGCGCCAACCCGATGGGCGTGCGCAAAGGCATCGAAAAAGCGACCAGGTCTGCTGTTGAAGAGCTCAAGAAAATTTCCAAGCCGATCGAAGGCAAAGAATCAATCGCACAGGTTGCGGCGATTTCTTCCGCTGACAACGAAGTCGGCCAATTGATCGCTGAAGCGATGGAGCGTGTCGGCAACGACGGCGTCATCACAATCGAAGAATCCAAAGGCTTCAACACTGAGCTTGAAGTCGTTGAAGGCATGCAGTTCGACCGCGGCTATGCTTCACCTTACATGGTGACAGATTCCGATAAAATGGAAGCGGTCCTTGATAATCCGTACATCCTGATCACAGATAAGAAGATCGGAAACATCCAGGAAGTCCTTCCTGTCCTTGAACAAGTTGTCCAGCAGGGCAAGCCGATCCTGATCATCGCTGAAGATGTGGAAGGCGAAGCGCTTGCGACACTCGTTGTCAACAAGCTGCGCGGCACATTCAACGCAGTTGCTGTCAAAGCACCTGGCTTCGGTGACCGCCGTAAAGCAATGCTTGAAGACATCTCCACACTTACCGGCGGGGAAGTCATCACAGAAGATCTTGGCCTTGACCTTAAGTCTGCCAACATCACGCAGCTTGGACGCGCTGCTAAAGTTGTCGTTACAAAAGAAAACACAACAATCGTCGAAGGTGCCGGCGACACTGAAAAAATCGGTGCCCGCGTCAACCAGATCCGCACGCAGCTCGAAGAAACAACTTCCGAGTTCGACCGTGAAAAACTGCAGGAGCGCCTTGCCAAGCTTGCCGGCGGCGTAGCCGTCATCAAAGTCGGTGCAGCTACTGAAACCGAACTGAAAGAACGCAAGCTCCGCATTGAAGATGCCCTGAACTCCACTCGTGCGGCAGTCGAAGAAGGCATCGTATCCGGCGGTGGTACAGCACTAGTGAACATTTACAACAATGTGGCCGGAATCGAAGCAGAAGGCGACGAAGCAACAGGCATCAACATCGTCCTGCGCGCACTTGAAGAGCCGGTCCGCCAGATCGCCCACAACGCCGGACTTGAAGGCTCTGTCGTCGTTGAACGCCTCAAGCACGAAGACATCGGCATCGGCTTCAACGCTGCCACTGGCGAATGGGTGAACATGATCGAAGCAGGTATCGTTGACCCGACAAAAGTTACACGATCCGCACTCCAAAACGCTGCATCCGTATCCGCGATGTTCCTGACAACTGAAGCAGTTGTTGCTGACATCCCGGAAGAGAATGATGGCGGCGGCATGCCTGATATGGGTGGCATGGGCGGAATGGGCGGCATGATGTAATAAGTGCCCCCTCAACCCTTGATAGATAAGGCTTTGTTGGTAAGGTGAGATTGGTCTGCTAACATTTTGCTAACATTGAGGATATTAACGGAGGCTTCTCATGAGTTCAGCGAACTTTTGAGAGGCTTCTTTTTTTATTTCTTCGGTTACATTGAGATGGGCATTTTTCGTAATTTGATCATCTGTATGACTTAGACCCTTGGCTGTTTTTAAAACAGGACAAGCTCTTCTTTTTAGTTACTTGGGAACTTATACTTCTTCCAATTGTTCAATTGTTTGTTTATCCATCTTTAAGCAATCTCTGTAGGGTTTTTATAAATCAACTCCAGCTCTAGTGCTTTTCGAAAAAGGTCCTGCCTGTTCGATAGAACCATTCCCTTGTATTGTGAAAAAATTGAAGACATATTATTATCTTTTAACCAAATAACTACAATTTTTGGTAAAATAGAATTAGGATTATCAATCTTTGTATAAAAATGTTAATAATTTAAATATAATGTTTTATTTAAAATAAGAGAGCCAAAGGTAGAAATTTTGGTATGGGAGAGTGGCAGGAATAGACTTATCTTTTTTATAAGCAATAGATATACTTTTATTATGGGGGAATGATATGCAAAAATTAAAAGAAATTGTTAAAGATAAGGATTACTGGAAAAATGTTTGGGCTGTTCCTGGGGGATTATTCGGTATTGCTACAACAGTATATACTTTTGTTGAATTCGATGAAGGTTTTAACAAATTTTATATTTTACTTGGATTAGTAGGTATTTCTATTTTATATATCCTGTTAGACTTATTGAAAAATACAAGGTTAAAAGAAACCAAATTAATTGTAGATGGGTCAGAAATTGTAGTAAAAACAGGAGATATTTTCAAATTTCCTCGAAATATCTATAAAGTAATTGCTTTTAATGAATTTTTTGATACTAAAGTAGATGACAAAATAATATCTAAATCATCTTTAAACGGACAGTATTTAAATTACTTTTATGAAAACACATCAGATTTAGATGAAAGAATTTATCAAGACCAACGAATGCAGAATAGAATTGTTGAAAAAAATGTAGAACGACCCTTAGGTGGAAAACATACTCGCTATCGTTTAGGGTCTATTTTTAAAGATAAAGATTTTTTTCTTGTGGCATTTTCAAAATTTAATGATGAGAATGAAGCTAATTTAAAACTGCATGAATATGCTAACTGCTTGATCCACTTCTGGAATGAAGTAAATAGTCTTTATGCTCAACAAGAAGTTGTTGTTCCTTTGTTAGGTTCTGGTATAACAAGACATAAGGACTTTAATGCTACTCCTCATCAATTGCTAGAAGTTATGCTTTGGACTTTTAAAATTAGCAAGGTTAAATTTAGAGAACCTTCTAAAGTTACTATCCTTCTTCATGGATCCCATCATAAAAGTATCAATTATTATAAATTAAAGGAGTTTGAAAAAAATGGCATATAAAAATGGCAATTATTCAGCTTTTTATGTCAGTGAGCCTTTTAGTGAGAGTAATCTGGGTGCATCTGCCACAAAAGATTTTTCATCTTATAATATGTTAAGGGCTTGGAAAGGCGCAGAGAGTAGTTTTCCATTTAATGACTCCCATAATAAAAACTATAACGTTAGGGACGGAAGTGACTGGGAAAGAACTTTGAAACCTCGTTTACATGAAAGACTAAATAATTCAAAGAATATAATATTGTTTTTAAGTAGTATTACAAAAAATAGTAAAGCATTGCGTGAAGAAATCAACTATGGAGTAAATACGAAGGGATTGCCAGTAATTGTTGTTTATCCTGAATATCAAAATAAAAGTGATATTATAAATTGTAGAACAAATACCATAAAAAGTGAGATCAAGAACTTATGGGATAAACTACCTGCTTTTCGAAATACTATGTACAAGGTTCCTACCATTCATTTACCATATAAAAAAGATTTAATTAAAAAGGCGTTAAACGATAAAGATTTTATGATAAATTCACAATGTAATGCTGGTGTTTACTTTTATGAATGCTAAAGTAGGCAAATAATAACTAATACACTAATATTATTTTATTTGCTTTAGAGGGTGAATAATCTTAATAAGTTACTAAATCATATCAAACGGGACGTGCGATTACCGATATTCCATGTATTTCCACATACATTTAAGTATGAGAATAGAAGATAAAGAAATAAAAGAAATTATCGACATTCAGGCAATTCCAAAAGGTGAAATAAGAAGTGCGTTATATTTAAGGAGAAACTTTGGGATTTTTAAACTCAGATGCTTAATCATAACAACACCCCTGAATTGTCCGGTTCGTTCAATCCAGCCTACAATTTAGTGGTATTCTAAGGCATAAATCCGAGACCTTGTTTTAGATGATAGAATATAAAATCTATCCAATTATAGTAACTTAATTAAACCATGGTATTTGGCTTTTTGACATAACAGGTGTGAGTCTAATTGATTGAAGTTGCTTATCGTTTTTTTGATGAAAGATAATTATATTAGGATTTGACATGTTAATATTTTCATTCATTTTAAAAGTGAGATCTATAGTAAATCCTGCTTTCAACCCACCTGGAAAATTTAATAGAAAAGCATTTAATTTTCGTGCAGAAACTGTAACACTATTTTCAGTAAAACCTGTCTCATACATGTTTGCATTTGCCGTAAACTTGGCTTGGTTTTTATTGAGGTTTGTGGCTGCTATAATACATCCACTTGGCTCGAAAAATCTCTTGGGCCGAATGAAAAAGCGGTACGTATTACGATCCTCTTCATAATAGTAGCCTTCTAAATTCCTGAAAGTAGGTATATCTTTTCTGTATTTTTCTACTTCTGGTGATACAATTTCTCTTATTTGCTGTAAAGTAGCATCAATACCGTTAGTGCTCATATCGAGGTAACTTAAAGCTGATATAATTACCGGAACATCTACTTGGTCTGCTCTTATTGGTATGAATTCCATATCTTTAGACCGTGCTTTTAATGCGTTAGTCCATTCAAGAGATACCATTTTGCTTTTTAAGCTATTCTCGGTTATGAAGAAAAAGAAAAACCTAGATTTTTCTAATCCTTCATTCATCTTTTCAATGATGTTTTCTCCGGGTTTAATTGACCAATCGTCATAGAATACGTTTTCTTCTCCATAAGTTTTCTCCAAAGCATAAGCAATTGGACTTACAATTTCTTTATCATTATGCTGATGACTTAAAAATATCATCTCTCCACCCCTTAATAATACTTTTGAACACAAATAAATCCCTTAAATTGGAATATTAATATTTTAATATTATCATATTTTCTAATTTTTGAGAGTGAATTTTATAACAATGTGTATTTATTTTATTGGGAGATTATTTATTTGAAGGGACAGTGAATCTGTCCCTCTGTCCTTAAACTCTGAGAGCAAAGGGACAGGTAACTTGTCCCTTTATTTGGAAGACAGTATACCTGTCTATATAGCTATAAAGATTGTATAGGAGATGATTAAAATGTGGCTCACATCAAAAGAAATAAAATCTATAGATAACTATTCTTCATTAATTGGCCGGTTAATGTTAATAAGTCAGAAATATGAATTCACATGTAAAGAAATGATAAAATGGCTTGAGCTTATATCTAAATTAGAAGGAGAAGAATTAGAATTTCTGAGTAAGGAATATCTAAATTATGTCGATAAACTAAATGGTTTATTATTAGGTAAATCTATAAAAACTTTACACAGAAACCAAAAGCTCTTTAATATATCAGATGAGCAAATAAGTATTCTCAATAATGGAAGGACCTCACGTAATTGGATTGTTCATCAGTCAGGCAAAAATCTAATTTTTAAAAGCGAACTTTTAAAAGAGGACTATATTAATTTTAGAAAGCATGTTATTAATTTAGGAAGAGCTGATTTTATGGTTTCGAAATGGAGTTATGAATTTCATGAAAAAGAGCCTTACAATTATATTGGGGAAGATAACTATACTAGAATGCTATTAGAGTGGGTATTTAATTGAATTTATTAATATAAAAAAGTGAAAAGTCATGGAGATAAAGTTTCAATGACAAATAACGAATATACTGCTGCTCATAAAAATGGTGACAATTATTTTCTTTGTATTATATATGAAGAGAGTAAAGATATAGTGTTTGAGTATTCAAAATCCACTGGAGGATTAAAACTAGAAAAAATAGTACCCTAGTAGTAATGGATTTGTGAGGAATACGAGGGGCATATGTTCAGAGTAAGTAGTGATTAGCAAGTTGAACGTTTAACACCAATAGCACTGGCAAAATATTATATGTGTGATCAACAGATTCAATATGCTAACATTTTGCTAACACAATCCCATAAAAAAGGGTAAACCACTGTTAAAGATTTTACAGTCAACAATATCTAAAAAGTTGGTTTACTGCGCTTTTTACACGTCTCGTTAACGATATTACACACTCTCACCTAAGGGGTGGCATAAAGTAAGATGCTTGTCCAATAAATACAGGAAATACCAGGAGCTGAGGGGTGTCCCTTCAGCTCCTTTTCATTATTATTTAATAGTGCCTTACACCTGTACATGCCAAAAGATAGTTTCGATAAATCTCGAAAAGTGACTGGCATTTCTTTTTATGACTAGGCGCTCATATTCAAGATATAATGACCAATTTTTAGTAGATTAGATGTATAATAAATAAGAGGGACACTAAACGGCTGTTCCAATTACAATTTATAAAAGCAAAAATTTTTTATTTGATGCAAAGAATTTCAAGAGGCAGTTTCTGGCTGGCTATGATACATATGTATCCGTTTATGTTAAAAAGTTTGTTAATAATAAATAAAAAAGGGGGATTCTTTATGAATGAAGAGTTCAAGGAATTGTTAAATCAAGAAGGGATTAGCGATTTAGAAAACCCAACGGAAGCAGATATAAAAAAAATAGCGGAACTATTACCGGAATTAGAAGTTAATGAAAAATTAGATAAAACTATAATACAAGAATACTATAAATTTGTGGCAGGAGTACTTCCTAATATTTTAAAAACAGTAAATGACTTAGCTTCAAAAAATTTAGGCAAAGATGTTATAAACTCATTTAACAAAAGAATAGACACATTAAATAAAAGATATGAAACTGAAAAAGATACGGAAATATTGAGATTAATTCAACAAGAGATTTCTTCTATATATGACAGAATTGAAAAAGAATCCGATAAACAAAGAGCTTGGATAACAAAATTAGCATTAGGGACAATGGGGACAGTTGTAATTCTTGGAGGAGTTATGGTAGGAGTCAAAAATAAGGATGCGGGTAAAAAAATTGTTGAAGAAGGAATGAAAGTGATAAAGGGATAAAGAGGGGAAGGTTGAAAAAAATAATATCCTTCTTAGTACCAAGAGAAGCTTTTCAAAAGTTGAAAAACTTAGGGAAGCTTCTTTTTATTTGTTTACTTTGAGCATATCATCCAAAAAGCCAATTATCCAAGGTGATGTAAAGCCAGTATTAATATATGGAGTGAATTATTGGAAAAACGATGGAAAAAAGGATAGTTACCTAGATGGTAAAATTGAATTATACTGTAGGAAAGAGTCTAGTGATAGAGGTGAAAGCATGCAGCAAGGCCTTCAAAAGAAGATTAAAGAAGCTACATACTTGACCGCCGATAAAGCATGGAGTTATCGGCCGATTTTAAGGTATTTTTATATACAGCATGAGCGGATGCGGGAGTTTTTGTTTCCGGATGAAATCTATGAATATCTTAGCCAGTTCCCTGAGTTCAGTGATTATTCGGTGGAGTCGCTTCATCAGGATCTGGACTCGCTGGTCAAATGGGGGAATTTGATTGCGAGCCAGGAACACCGAAAGGCCAAGACTATTGATGAATATAAGAAGAAAAGCTTCCGCTACCAGTGCACTCCTTATACGGTAGAGTTTGAGCGGATGCTGATGCAGCTTGAAAATATGGGGGAAACTTTTGGCGGGTCGCTTGAAAGGACTCAGTTTGAGAGGCTCTATCAAGTTCTTTCATCGATTGCCGGAACAGTCAAAAAGGCGGATTCTGAACCGGATGAGGAATGTGCACAGGTGTGGGACGATGCCATGACTTATTTCCGCCAGATCACCCAGAACACCTCCGATTATATTGCTTATATACATAGCGAAGAAGTGGCCGAGCGGATGAAGACGGAAGCGTTTATTGCCTATAAAGATCAGTTCACGACGTATTTGAGAGACTTCATTATTGCGCTTCAGAGAACGGCCATGCAAATACAGGATCTCCTTTCAAGTTTGACTGTGGAAGAGATGGAACCATTTTTCAACCAGGTGATCAGGCATCATGAGCAGGCCTTTCGTTTTGAGGAAGAACTGAGGCTGGATCCGATGGAGGACTTAAAAGAAAAATGGCTTAACTTGAAGGCGTGGTTCCTTGGAAATAAACACGGGGAGAGCGAATTTGAGCGTCTTGAAAGCAGGACGAATGAAGCGATCCGCAGGATAACCAGGATTGTCCAGCGCCTGGGGGAAAGGCATCAGCAATTCCGGAGCAGGAAGAACGACTACCTTCATCTTGCCAAATGGTTCGACGGTATGGATTCAATTGAAGAAGCGCATAAGTTGTCTTCTGTGGCTTTCGGGGTCTTTCATACCCGTCATCTTCATTCTGACCAGGTGCCAACCGAGGATATTTACATGGATATCTGGGAAGAGAAGCCGATGGTGCATCAGACGAAGCCGAGGATCCGTCAGTATCGGGAAAAAACGCGTGCCGGTGCAATAGAGGATAACAAAGAGAAGATCGAAACGATGAAGAGGATTCATCTGGAAAAGCGCCAGCGCGAAAAGGAGATCATCGAGCAGTATATCCAGGGGGGAGAAATCTCAATAAGAGAACTTCCGGAAGTGGAAGCTCACGTCCGGAAACTGTTATTGGCATGGATCGGAAAGGCGATGGCGAGAAAAGACAGAGTCGTGAAAACGGAGTTCGGCAAAAAAGTGAAAGTCACACTAAATTCGGATGAACGGGTAATCTTGAAATCCGAGGATGGAATCCTTGAAATGCCGAATGCAGTATTCCTTTTTTCTGAAGATGAGGTGAATGTGTAATGGAAGAAGCGGTTCAATTTGATGAAAAGACAGAGGAAGCGCTCGGGATTCTTTTTGAGCAGTTTTGGGTGCTTCGTTCCGAAGAACCGGCCCTTTATCACCTGATCCGGGAACGGGAACACCGATTGAAGAGATACTTAACCGAAAAATTCGGGTTTGATTTACTTGTGCACCAGCATTTTATCAAGTTGGAGAAAATCCCGGTTGATCCTAAGCCTTGGATGGGAATCCAGGAGTTCTCCGAACCGATGGACTATGCAATCTTCAGCTGTGCACTGGCATTCACGGAACGCCGCTCAGTCGACGAACAGTTTTTGCTGTCTGATATCACGGAGGATATCCAGGAAATGTATCCGGGTGAATTTCCGCTGGATTGGACGAATTACCGGCACCGCAAGTCATTGGTCCGTTCACTGAAAAAGCTGGTTGAGTTGAGGCTGATCAAAACCGTCGATGGGGACCTTGAGCTTTTTGCAACAAATGAAGAGGAAGAAGTGCTATATGAAGTAACCGTTTATGCCCGCTATTTTATGAGATCTTATCCGGATGACTTGTTCCGGTACTCGACTATGGAAGAAATCCTTGAGAATGAATGGAACAGGCACCAGGCTGATGAACGGAGGAAAAGGGTGTACCGCAAGCTGATGTTCTCGCCGGTCGTTTACAGGGAGAGCAAGGATGATGCGGACTTTGCCTATATCCGAAACTTCCGCAACCGCCTCAGTGATGACCTGGAGGAACATACGCCTTTCAGGCTCGAAGTATTTAAAAATGCGGCATTGCTCGTATTGCCTGAAAGGAAGCAGCGTTATACGCTATTTCCCGATCAAAAAGGCATCACTGACATTGCGCTCCATGTGGCTGACTGGATTCGAGCGGATATGGAAAAATATCCTTTCAATGAAATGGGGGAAATCCGCCTTACATTGGCCGAATTTGAACAGCTCGTTGCCGATATCAAGGAAGCACAGGGCCATGGGTGGAGCAAGCTCTATCGTGAAAGCTCGCCCGGCCACATAAGCGGGGAGCTGATAAAACTTTTATCGGAGTGGGAACTGGCTTTTACAGAACCGGAATCGGGCATCCTTGTATTGCAATCAGGATTCGGACGGATGATCGGCCGGTATCCAGGTGACTATCTAAAAGAGGAGGGACGATCTTGAGGGAACAAAATCGCTGGCAAATGAACAGGGCAGGCCTGCTCAATTTCTGGTATTACGATGAGGAGATATTCGATTTTTCGGAAGGGAAACTTTTGTTAAGAGGAAGCAATGGATCGGGAAAGTCTGTAACAATGCAAAGTTTCCTGCCCGTTTTACTTGATGGAAAAAAGTCACCGGACAGGCTCGATCCGTTCGGTTCAAAGGCACGGAAAATGGAAGACTATCTGCTCGGGGAAAAGGAAATCGTCGACAGGGATGAGCGGACAGGCTATCTTTTTATCGAATACAAAAGAGCAGACACCAATCAGTATGTCACGACAGGGATCGGACTGCAGGCAAAACGGCAGAAGCCGCTTAAGTTCTGGGGATTTACAATCACGGATAACCGCCGCATCGGGACAGATATCGAGCTCTATAAAACAGAGCGGCAGGGAACGGAAGTAAACAAAATTCCACGATCAAGAGTCGAACTTGAAAATGTGATTGGCGAGGGGGGCCAGGTTGTCCAGACGCAAGGCGATTACATGAAGCTCGTCAATAAGCTTATTTTCGGCTTTGAAACGATTGAAGCCTATGAGGAATTGATCAAGCTGTTGATCCAGCTGAGAAGCCCGAAGCTTTCGAAGGAATTCAGGCCGACGGTCATTTATGAAATCCTTGAAGCCGCACTGCCGCCGCTTTCCGATGATGATCTTCGGCATCTGTCTGATACAATCGAGCAAATGGACCAGACAAAGCAGCAGATCGAACAGCTCGAGCGTGAACTTTCATCCCTTGAAAAGCTGAATAAGGCGTACGATATCTATAATCAGCGCTACATTGCCGATCAGGCGGCTGAATATCGAAAAGCTTCCAGAAGGGCCCTGAAAGAGGAAAAAGAATTCGAACAGCTTGGTCAAGACCAGGAAAAGTTGAAAGTGGAAATTCAGGAACTGTCTGACAAAGTCCAGTTTCTTAAACAGGATAAGGATACGTATGAAAAGCAGAAGCAAAGGCTTCAATCACATAAAGTGTGGAACCTGGAAGAGGAGAAAAAACAGGAAATCGAGCGGTTGAAGCGTTCTTCTGATGATCTTGCCCGAAAAGACACCCAGCTGTCGCGTGAGAAAAATAAAAAGTGGACGGCAGAAAAGCAAAAGGATGAAGCGGAACTCGAAACCGAGAGTCTCCTGCGGGATATCGCAGACCATCTCGGCGATATGGGGAATGATGCGCATGAGGCATCCTTCACACAGCATGAGATGAACGAGGAAGATTATGACCGGAAAAAGAACACCGAATTTGATTTTGCCGTTTGGAAAAGAGAAGCGGAACAGCATGTCGGGCAGCTGACTGTTATTGAAGAGAACTTGCGGGAGTTTGAACAGGTAAAAGAAAACCTTCAAACCAAAAACAAGGAATTAGCTGGTGAACAGCAGCTCCTTGACCGGAAGCGGCACGAGGAGTCAGACTGGCTGAAGATTTTTGAGGAAGATAAAGAAAGACATCTTAATGAAATCTACAGGTGGACTGAGACACACAGTGAATTCAAGGTTGAGGAAGAAGCGCTGCAGCGAGCTGCAAGAGGCATGTACTCCCTTTATGAACCTGCTTCTTATAACGAGATCACTGATGCTGTTTCTCCTTATGTCATCCACTACCAGAACATCCAGCGAGACCTGTTATCCGAACTGAATACAAAGGAAAAACAGGTCATAAAAGACATCGAGGAAAAAGAATCTGTCCTTAATGAGTGGAAAAACAAGAAGGATCCCGAGCCTGACACACATCCAGCCACGAGGGAAGCAAGGCAGGCATTAAGGGAGTCGGGTGCAGAGTTTGCTCCGCTCTACACACTTGTTGAGTTCCATGAGGGAGTCTCACGGGAAGTTCAGACAAGGATCGAAGCTGCCATGATCGACAGCGGCTTGCTTGATGCCCTCATCACAGATGGAACCCGGGCCGTGATCCACGACCGTGTGCTGACACCAGATCCGAATATGATGGCCCATACATTAGCTGATTATCTCAAGCCAGATATTGTGGAAGGCGTATCCATCACTCCTGAACAGGTCGATGATATCCTGAGAAGCATTGTAATCGGGGAAAATCGGGATGGTGCATCCATGTCGGTTCAGGAAAACGGCTCCTATCAGCTTGGGATTTTAACAGGACATGCCGTTCCGGTTGAAAGTGTCCGCTTTATCGGCAGAAACGCAAGAAAGAGATACCGTGAAGAAATCATTCATCAGCTGAAGTCAGACCTGGAAGCCCTCCAAGAAGAAAAAAGGGAAATCCAGCAAGGAAAAGATCGAGCGAGACGTGCGATGGAAGCGGCGGAAACAGCATGGCGCCAATTTCCAAACGACAAAGATCTTCAGGAGAGCTTCCGCCAGATCGAAAAAGTACGACTCGCACTGAAACATCACCAGGAACAGCTTCAAAGAATTTCCGCCCAGTTAAAAGGAATGGACGGCGAATATCAGGAGCTTAAACGGATTATCGGTGAACAAACTCGTTTTTACAACCTGGAAATAAGCAGGAAAGCTTACCAGGAAGCAAAAACGATTATGAACCGTTATGAAAAAGATCTTTTTGAGCTCCAAACCCTTCATACAAGATATATTAATGTTACAGAACGGGTCAGAGAACTTGAGAGCCGTATTAAAGAGATGGAAGAGGATATCCTGGCACTTTCAGGAGAACTTAACATTCTGAATGATGAAATCGAGCGGTTTCAGAAAAACATCAAACAAATCGAAGCGCAGCTGGAACAGGCAGGGGCAGCTGATATCCGTAAACAGATACGAGAAGTTCAGGATAAACTGGGGTGGATTGAAAAAGAATTAAGTGAAGCCAACCGGCGCCTCCCGCAGCTTGAAACGACCTGGAGCCATCAGCAAAAAGATCTCGAGGAAAAAGAGCACGAGCTGAAATTCTGGAAACAGATGAGGTCAGCCTGGGAGGAAGCACTCGGAGCAGAGTACCACAGAGGACTGACGGCCGGGCTGCCTGAAGAGGATAAGGTGGAAACCATCGCCCGAACAGTCGAAAAAGCATATGGGGAACTCCTTAAAGAAAAAGAAAAAAGCCAGACAGACGCCAGGTTGACAAGTGAATTCTACGATAAGCAAACAGACCTGATGGAGTACCGGATGCGCGATTATACAAAAAGTCATCCTGTTCCGGAATGGATGAAACAGGTATCAGAGGATAGATTCATGCCGTTCATCGATCAATGGAAGCAAAAAACATCAAGAAGATTCATAGAATTGGACTTGCGCGGCCAGCAGGTCAATCCTTATGCTGTCCAAAAAAACCTTCAGGATGATTATGCCCGCCAGGAAAGCTACCTGGATGAGCAGGACAAAGAACTATATGAGGAAATTTTGTTCAAATCCGTCGGCAGCAAGCTGAGAAGCCGGATCCGCCGTGCCGAGAGCTGGACGCAAAAGATGAACAGCCTGATGGAAAGCCGCGATTCTTCCTCTGGGCTGACATTTTCGATCAAATGGCGTCCGCGGACGGCAGACACTGAAGAAGAAATGGACACGAAAGACCTGGTGCATATTTTAAAACAGGATGCACAACTGCTAAAAGAACAGGATCTCGAACGAATCACTTCCCATTTTCGCTCGAAAATTTCCAAGGCGAAGCAATGGATCGAGGAAAAAGGCGAAGGCCACACTCTTCTCCAAGTATTGAAGGAAGTGCTCGACTACCGGAAGTGGTTCTCCTTCGTCCTTTCTTATCAGCGGACAAATGAACCGAAAAGGGAACTGACCAACAACAAGTTCTACACGTTCAGCGGCGGGGAAAAAGCGATGGCCATGTATATCCCTCTTTTCACAGCCTGTTATTCCCGGTACCAGGAAGCAGCCGGCACCGCGCCGTACATCATTTCCCTTGACGAGGCGTTTGCAGGTGTCGATGAAAATAACATCAGGGAAATGTTCGAGATCGTCGAACACCTCGGTTTCGATTACATCATGAATTCCCAGGTCCTATGGGGAGACTATGACACGATTTCCACCCTTTCAATATGCGAACTGATCCGTCCGAAAAATGCGGATTTCGTCTCGGTGCTCCGCTACCAGTGGGATGGCTATAAAATGAACCTTCAAGCAGATGAAGGTGCAGTTCAAGAAGAACCCGTCACATCAATCTAAGTAAGGATGAGAAAAATGGCTGATTCCCCATTGCAAGAAGCATTAGACTATTTCGGCGGTGATCCCGGTTTTCACCGCCTCTTTTCCCTTTTCAAAAAGAAATATGAATCTTATGGCAGAATAGGAGGATCTGTTAGATTAACCAATTTTCAGGAAAAAGAAATCAAATCGATAGCCCGGTTCTTTGGCGATGACGTGGACAGGCTGAAAGCAAAGGGAACGATCACCCTCCTTTCCTTTGAACGAAAGCTTCAGGAAACCAAGTTTGAAGGGTTGGGGCTATTGGATTTGCTGCAAGGCTACTTTGACGAGCCTCTGGTCACTAAGAAAGAGGCGAAGGAACAAAAGCAACTTGAGCAGCAGAAAAAACTGGCACGGCTTTCTGCAGAATTTCTGAACCTGTCCTTTTGGTTCAGGCATCTTCAGAGCCGCTCCCCAGATACATACTGGATCAACAGATTATTGGATGAAGAGAGATTCGCGGACTATTGTAGAACCCTTTCACGAGCAATGGCAAAGCTGCCTGCAGATTACGAACGATTGCCAGTTTTCAGCCAGAGGATCGCCGGCAATCCACATGCATTTGATCTGTCAACAGAACTGGGTAAGCTTTGGATACATGTCTTACATGTAAAAAGGGGAGCAGAAAATATGTCTGCACCTCCTGCTGATACCGAAAGCATCAATGATTTGTTAATGGATTTCAACCTGCTGCGTGATGACATCACCAATTACGTAACATGTGCCAACATAACAGCAGAAACCGAAAAAGGGGAACACCCAATGTGGAAAGCAGCTTCTGAAACAGCAAGCGTCATGAATGTTCCGATGCGGGAGTTGCTGAAAGTTAGAAAAGTGTACCCCCAAAACAGGAAATCTAAAGTTTGGATTGTTGAAAACTCTGGCGTTTTCTCAAGTCTTTTAGACGCAGTTCCGCATGCACCGTTAATTTGCACTCATGGCCAATTCAAACTTGCTGCTTTAAGGTTATTGGATATGATGGTTGCGAGCGGCTGCAAATTAAGCTATGCGGGAGATTTTGATCCGGAGGGCCTGGCCATGGCTGTAAGGTTAAAAGAACGATATCGGGATAATATCGAATACTGGAGGATGAGCTTCGATTCATATAAGAAATCTAATCCCACTGTTAGCATTTCCGAGGAACGTCTTTTTAAGCTTAACAGTCTAACAGAACCCGGGTTGTCAGATGTAGTTGATGAGATGAAGAGGCTTAAGAGAGCAGGTTACCAGGAGGCATTGCTGGAGATTATGATTAACGATTTGAAAGTTGCTGAAAAATAGGAATCATTTTTTAGTGGGACAAGGTACCTGTCCCTCCGGTTTTTGTGGTTTTTCTAAATTAAACCATCAAATGTAGGTGATAAAATGGAGAGAAAAAGGCCGAAGCTACAAAATAAAACAGAGATACCAGTTAATATTTATAAAGGAGTGGAATTACTTAAAGAGTGTACAAGTATTCAAGAGGCAGCAAGGTTTTTCAAAAAACATACAGAAGCAAATCGTTTTAATTGGAAAGCAATTAATAATGGTATATGGTTTGACGAGCCCTATTCGATAAACGGTGCTACATATTACTTTGTCACTGATGAAGAAGCAGTTAAGAATAAGCTTGAAGAGATTAATTAAGGTGCCCGTCACCACCCGAAATATGTCGAAATTAATCCTTTTATCATGTTTTCTCCAGGATTAGCTTTATGATTCTTAAGGTCATAACGTTAACGCCATTGTGTCGACTTATCATATAAACACGAAGCATAATCAACTTTTTATAAAGTTTTTGATGGGATAGATTATAACTTTTTAAAAGGAGGAGGAATTTTAATGAGTAAAAAAATTGGATTTGTAGGACTGGGAGCGATGGGCTTTCCAATGGCGGTTAATTTAAAGAAAGCCGGTTTTGAAGTGATAGGCTATGACGCTTTCAAAGGAATATATGAAAAGGCAAACGGTGCTGGAATAACCATGGCAGATACGTTAAAAGAGGTAGCAGAGCAAGCTGACGAAGCGATTATCTCAATGGTTCGTGACTATGACCAAAATGTTGACATTATTTTTGGAGAAAATGGTCTATTAACTGCCCAGCCTAAAGATAAAACAGTTATTGTCATGAGTACTCTCGACCCTGATACAATGAATGAATTAGGTAAGAAAGTCGAAGAAGAAAGTGAATTAAAAATCATTTCTGCTTCGGTAAGCGGTGGGGTTCCAGGTGCTGAGGCTGGTACTTTATCAATTATGACATCAGGTCCTGAGACAATCGTGGAATCTTTTAAGGGTTACTTTGATGCGATAGGCTCCCATACGTTCTACTACGGTAATAAGCCAGGTAATAGCGAGGCAGCAAAGTTAATTAATAATATGATTTTAGGCATTAACATAAATGCAGTGGCTGAGGGACTTAAATTAGCGAATACATATGACTTGCCTGAGGAAGAGATATTAAACTTGCTTCAAGTAAGTACAGGTGATAGTTGGGTAGTCCGAAATTGGAATGATATTTCTGAATGGACTGCAGATACGTCATTGGGCGTTCTGATTACGGACTTAAAAGCATCTTACAACGAAGGGCTTAAACACAATGTCACATTACCTTTCAATGCCTTATCCTCTACACAATTATTTGACTCTATGGGAAAAGAAAAACCAAAAACCTGATTAAGGTGCCTGTCCTCTCAAGAGTTTATAAACTTTTGAGAGGCTTTTCATTTATTCTTAAATATGAGCCGGGCACCAGGATTAATAATTTGGAGATGTTAAAAGATGCATGTGGCAAAGGGCAAACTGAGTCTTCATGTATAGGGCAAGATTGAGGAAGACTCAGTTTCGAGATAATCTAATCAAAATGGGTGAAAATGAAATATTTTACAATACATATCTTGAGAATGGTAAACATTTCACTAATAATTGTAATTAGAGAAATTTTTAATATAGGAAGTGTTAGATAATGAATGAAGAATTAAAGTCTAATTGTATGGAATGCTTTGGGTTATGCTGTGTAGCATTGCCTTTTGCTAAATCAGCAGACTTTCCTTTTGATAAAAAGGGAGGAGAACCTTGCAAAAACTTATATTCGAATCACTTATGTTCTATACATGACCAATTGAAAGATAGAGGATTCAATGGTTGTATAACCTATGAATGTTTCGGTGCCGGACAGCATGTTTCCCAGGTACTATATGAAGGAAGAAGTTGGCGAGAATGTGATGAGCGTGCCGAAGAAATGTTTTCGGTTTTTCCTATTGTCCAACAATTACATGAGATGCTTTGGTATCTTAAACAAGCCCTAAACTTAAGAGAAACCATTCCAATTCAATCTAACCTGCTAGAGATATATAATAAAACAGTTAAATTAACTTCAAAAACCCCTGAAGAGATATTAGACCTTGATGTTCCAACTCACAGAAAGCTTGTAAATGAACATTTAGTAGAGACAAGCAAACTATACCGAGCAGCTTTCATAAATAAGACAAAGAAGATAAAAACTTCAGATTATATAGGAGCCAACTTAAATGGTAAGGACCTACGCGGAGAGGACCTTAGAGGAAAACTTATGATTGCTGCTAATTTAAAACATAGTGACTTGAGAAAGGTTGATTTCATTGGAGCTGATCTTAGAGATGCAAACTTCAGTGGAGCTAACTTAAATGAAGCACTGTTTTTAACTCAGTCACAAATCAATTCTGCTAAAGGAGATGCAAGGACTAAAATTCCAGAGTATCTAGATAAGCCAATGCACTGGCTGAGTTTAATTAAGATTTCTCGATGATACCTTGAACTCAAGTATTCCTGTATCGGGGGGAATCTTGGAACAAACGCCCCCAGTTTTGTTAACTAGGTTTGTTGGTTCAAGTATATAACCTCGATAATATAAGGTAAGGCTAATGAGATTTTCATTAATTCAACATTCGATTGGATATTTGATACCTTTAATACGCTTGGGCCAAAAAACTTTCACTGGGTTTATAATCAGGAATGTAATTTTTTTTTCATTTCTTGCGCCAGTTGGAGATATACATTTACCCTGATTTGGTCACCTGAGACAAAGGGACAGGTGTATCCCCGTTTTCTTGGGACAATGAATCTGTCCCTTTGTACTTCCAGCCAGACTGCTTCACACTAAGCACGGTGATCGTAACCATGATAATCCCCATTCCAAGAGGTTGAGTCAAGGCCAAATGATCTCCAAGAAGCAGAACGCCGAATAATGAAGCTGTCACCGGTTCTATCATTGAGACCATCGAAGCCGTTGACGGGGAAGTCCGTCGAATGCCAATCATATAAAATATAAATGAAAGTCCGGCACCCACGATTCCTAACAGCAGAAACCATCCTATGTCGCTTGACGTCAACACACCGGCTGCTTCATCATTGTCCGCAAAAAGGAGAAGGATGAGACAAAGCGAGAAAAAAGCGATCGTTAAGATGGTCTGCGGCTTTCCGATGGAAGAGGCATTTTTAAACCCGAATATAAACAAAGCATAGGAAAGTCCGGAAGCGAGCCCCGTAGCCGCCCCCAGAAAACTCACTGAAGCCGAATCGGTGTTGTAGGCACCTGTAAGCAGAATAATCCCTATAAGGACACTGGAAATGCATCCCCATTTAAACCAGGTCGAACGTTCTATTCGTAATAAAAAGGAGATTAACAGGACGAAAAGAGGTGCGGTGTACATTAGAGTGGCGGCAACAGCATTGCTTGAGGATTGGATACTTAGAAAATAAAAAGTGAAATTCCCGGCAACGCCAATACCCGCTAGTAAGGACCAAATGGATAACCGAGTGGAGAAGATCCAATTTTGCTTGAAGCGAAAGAGAAACCACGCGAAAAAAAGTATAAATCCAACAGCCCCCGGTAAAGTGAAATCACAATCGCATCCCAGCCCCTGTTCATTAAAATACCGGTAATTCCCCCACTCATGCCCCAACATATTGCAGCCAGCATAGCTAAGCCCACACCTTTAAACCGCATCGTATGCCTCCTAAAGAGTAGTAAGGTGCGAAACTTCACGTATCAGAAACATAACGCGGCCTAATAACGTAAATTTCAAGGGGGCCAAACAATCCACTTTACGTCTCTAATCAAATAGATATGTTTTTTAAGAAAGGTGTATACGGTAATTCCTTTAAATTCTTATACCTATACAACTCCTCGATAAGGGAGTCGATGCTTTGAAAGTGGTGCCGGAAAACCTGCTTTCATTGTCATGATGCAAAGGCAGGCTGGAAGTCGGCTGTTATGCTTCATGACGTTATTATCTTCTGCACCTGTATTTGAGCACCTGGTTTCAGGTCTGACAGTCGCACCTTCCGAAGAAACCCAACAGCCAGAATGTCTGTTATCACACCACTGACTATGTCACAAAAACGTTTTTTATAAATGGGAATACGGAGGAGTCCAAGATTAACGAACCTCTGAAACTCCACTGAACACAAGCCATAAAAAAAGCCAAAGCTTTGTTTTGCTCAAAGCTTTGGCTTTATGTCTTCTTCTTCTTTTTTCTGTTCCAGAATCAAACCTGAAGAGCTGACAATTATATTTTCAGTTCAACATCTGCATCTTTTTTAAGTTCTTCCACTTTTGCCATTAGTTTTTCTTGTTGCTGCTGACTTTCCAGCTGTTTCTTTATTTCCCCTTTTATTTCTTCATACGGCGGCATTTCTTGACCCTCAGACTGTGAACCCGATTGGGCTTTCATCTGTTCATAGTATTCTTTTGCTTCTTCGTCGGTTACCTCATCTGTCTTGATTTCTTTTTCAACATATTTCTCGATCATCAGGGACTGTGTAATCTGTTTTTCAAGTTCTTTTGCTGTGAGGTTATTCTGTTCCAGCACCTTGTTTAATGCTTCTTCATCCCCATATTGTTCTTTTATGCCACTCATTTGTTTCTCGACATCGTCCGCAGAAGCTTCATATCCTTTCGATTTTGCTTCCTGAAGCAGCAATTCCTGTCCTACGAGCGCATCCAGGACTTGTTTTTTTAACTGTTCTGCTGCTTTTCCTGAAGTCGGGTCCTGTCCCATTTGCTGATATTGCGCTTGGTTTTGAGAGAGCAAGGAATTATATTCACCGCCTTTTATCTCTTTGTCGTTAACGACAGCAACGGTCTTATCTTCATCAACTTGCTGTTTTTCCATTTTCTTTTGCATGTCCTCAGCTTGTTTCTGTTGATTTTGGTTATTTTCCTGGCCGGCTTGCTGTTCTTGCTTGTTTTCCTTTTGCTTACCGTTATCGTCCTTTGACTCTTCATTTCCTCCGCAAGCTGCTAAAAGCAGGATGAAGAATGCAGTTATTACTAGATATGAAAACTTTTTCATTAGTTTTGTTCTCCCTTCAATCAATCATTAGTGGCTATTATAGTATAGACCTGAAGCAAAATGAAACCCTAAGCCACTGCAGAAAGGATAATGTAATGTGTTTGTAAGATAGACAAACATTTTGTTATAAAGGGGTGCCTGTCACCACCCGTATTGTGTCGAATAGTAATCAGTTCAATAGGGTAGTGGCAGGCGCTTTTTTAGCGTCGGTTTACAAAAAAAATGCACTATGTTATATTTAAAAAGTTAAAAATGTTAAATAAAAATTTAATAAAGTAAACAAAAGGGATGTTCATCCACAGGGTGCAGGTTTAGGTTTATTCCGAAAAAGAAAACCACCTGTATTTTCTACATATTCGTGGGTTGATAGAAATACTCTGGCATTAGACGATAGGTGGAATATACAGATTAGGAGATTAAATAGAAACGGTATCTCGTACCTGAACCATTAGTGGATTAAAAAACTAGCAAACTATTAGCTCCATTTTATAACAAATTTTTAAATAAATGCTTTTCATTTTTGTTTAAGCATCCAAGGAGGACTTCAAGATGAATGCAACATATGACATTGTAATAATCGGCGGCGGAAGTGCGGGTTCTGTGCTCGGCAACCGTCTGAGTGAAGATGGGACACGCAGTGTTCTTGTGTTAGAGGCAGGGCGTAAGGATTTTTCATGGGACCTCTTGATCCAAATGCCGGCAGCTTTGCCGTTTCCGGCAGGAAAACCATTCTACGACTGGCGATACGAATCTGATCCTGAACCTCATATGAATGGACGGCGTATTAAGCATGCCCGGGGAAAGGTGCTCGGAGGTTCGGGATCTATAAACGGAATGATTTTCCAGCGAGGCAATCCAATGGACTATGAGCGTTGGGGAGCAGACGCGGGTATGGAAACGTGGGATTTTGCGCACTGTCTCCCGTATTTCAAACGGATGGAAAATGCCTTAGCCTCCGACCGGGATGATGAGTTTCGCGGCCACGACGGCCCTCTCAAATTGGAACGCGGGCCGGCAACTAATCCTTTATTCCAGGCCTTCTTTGACGCAGCTGTGGAGGCTGGCTACTCACGGACTCCTGATGTGAACGGTTTTCGCCAGGAAGGATTCGGGCCGTTTGATAAGCATGTGTACAAAGGCCGGCGCTTTGGGCCTTCACGGGCATATCTGCATCCGGCTATGGGGCGCGAGAACCTCACTGTAAAAACGCGTGCTTTTGTTGCGAATATTGACTTCAATGGTACCCGAGCAACCGGTGTGACATATCAGCAAAACGGGAAGACGCATCAGGTCAGTGCAGGGGAAGTGATTCTGGCCGGGGGTGCAATCAATACGCCGCAGCTGCTGCAACTGTCAGGTGTTGGCGATGCTGAACACTTGCGTTCACTTGGCATCAAACCGGTAGTTGATCTTCCGGGTGTAGGTGAAAACCTTCAGGATCATCTCGAAGCCTACATCCAGTACGCTTGTCCGCAGCCGGTCTCTGAGCAGCCTAACTTGAATAAAGCGCGGATGCCGTGGATCGGTTTGCAATGGCTGCTCGGACGCAAAGGCCCGGCAGCAACCAACCATTTCGAAGGTGGGGGTTTTGTCCGTTCGAACGAGGACGTCGCCTATCCGAATTTGATGTTCCACTTCCTTCCGGTAGCGGTACGGTACGATGGGAAAAAAGCAGACACCGAGCACGGATTCCAGGTGCACGTCGGCCCAATGTACTCCGATGCCCGAGGTTCGTTGAAGATTCGTTCGACGGATCCGAAAGAGCATCCGAGCATGGTCTACAACTACCTTTCGACCGAACAGGACCGCCGCGAGTGGATTGAAGCGATAAAGATTTCACGTGAAATCATGTCTCAGCCAGCTATGGCACCTTATAATTCGGGAGAAATATCACCTGGTCCTTCCGTTCAGACAGACGAAGAGATTTTGGATTGGGTGGCACAAGATGCCGAGACTGCACTTCATCCGAGCTGCACGGCAAAAATGGGGCCAGCTTCAGATCCAATGTCTGTCGTAGACCCGCTGACAATGAAGGTCCATGGACTCGACAATGTCCGGGTTGTCGATGCGTCTGCCATGCCTTATGTCACGAACGGCAATATCCATGCACCCGTATTGATGCTGGCGGAAAAGGCAGCGGACATCATCCTTGGCCGCAAACCGCTGGAGCCGATCGATGCCGACTACTACCGTCATGGCGTACACCCAGCCGACGCAGGCACAGTAAAAGCATAAGCAATAATGCCTTCAATGAGATGGCCTCTTTCAAAATGTATTTGCAAGAATACATTTATGAAAGAGGGCCGTCTCTTTTTTTGCTGGGAAATAGACCTGGCCCTCTCTTAAGAAATAGGGGCTCGCTTTCACCAGGGCACAAAGACGGCATCCGTTCATACTTCCCTCCGGCCGCACTCACAGTGTCTTCTTTGCCGCGGGGCGGGCGGTGAGCCTCGTTCGCTACGTTCCTCGAAAATAAAAACCAATTTTCTTCGTGCGGTGTCAATTCGAAGAAGCTTTTTCAATGTCCTGCGGGATCTCAGCTGTCCCTGCTCCCACAGGACGGAATACGCCTCCTCGAATCCTCACCGCACGAAGGAAATGCGAGGAGTCGAGCCCCTTCCGCGCCAATCAACTGGCACGTGATAAGAAGTCCCGCTTTTATTTTATTCAACCGGTGGTTTGGATGAAAACAAGCAATCCAGCCGCGTATTCTTTTAATGAGAGGACTCTCTGTTATCGCAAATCTCTGGTTTGTTGAATTATCATATAAATCAATTCCTTTATTCTCACCTTGAATGTCCAAAATGGTAAAGAATCACGAATCAAAGTTGTTCAGTGGTTCTGCAAATTGTTGTTATTCAACTGAGTGGATTGGAGCGGAAGGCATGAGACTCCTGCGGGACAAGCGAACAGGGGAGACCCCGCAGGAGCGCCAGCGACGAGGAGGCTCCCCGATCGCCCCGCGGAAAGCGAATGCCTGCAGCGGAAAGGAACGGATAACTTTAAGAAACCCCAAACATCAACATGAAACTTCCACAGAACCGAAACAAAAAAGCTGGTCCCACCAAAAAGGAGAGACCAGCTTCTTCAATTCTTCCACCTATTCTTTTACCCACTCATCAATCAGCTCCTGGTTCTCATCGACCCACTTCTTAGCCCCATCCATAGGATCTTCTGCACTTTCTACATAGTCGATAAGCTGGCCGATTTGCTGATCATCCATCTTCCAGTTTTTGAACCATTCGCTCACTTTAGGATAATCTTCTTCAAATCCGTGTCTCGTCGCATGGTGAATTTTCTCTACTCCGCCAAATGTCTTTTTCGGATCTTCAAGGAACTTCAAGTCATGCTTGGAGAATACCCAGTGCGGGCTCCAAAGTGGTGCCACGATCGGTGCTTCATGTGCTGTTGCTTTTTCGATCTCAGCTAACATTGCAGGTTCAGAACTTGGCACTAGTTCAAAATCAAGATTGTACTCTTCAATTAATTGCTCGGTGACTTCCATCGTACCTGCGCCAGGGTCGAACCCGGTAATTTTTCCATCAAACAAATCTTTATGTTCATTTAAGTCTTCTATACTATTAACCTCTTCTAAATAGGTTGGAACAACAAGCCCGACCTTTGCATGATCATACCAGGTAGCTTCTGAAAAATTAACAGTATCCTGGTACTTTTCTAAATAATTAGCATCCTGGACCGGTAACCATACCTCTAAACTGGCATCCAGGTCACCGCTTTCTAACGCGCTCATCGTAACCCCCATGTCCAATGACGTTAATTTTACGTTATACCCCTTATCCTCTAAAACCACTTTCCACATGTTTGTAACTGCAATATTTTCGGCCCAGTTAATTTGGCCAATCGTCAATTCTTCATTACTTCCTTCTGTGTCTTGAGCTTCTGCTTTTGCTTCACTGTTTTCCTCACTAGTGCTTCCGCATGCTGCCAGTACAGCAGCCATAAGCAGTGCTAAGATTAAACCAAGTTGTTTTCTCCCTTTGTCCATGTTGAAAAACTCCCCTTTTTAGTATGTGGATTAAACAAAAATCTATTCTAAACGTTAAAAACGTTAAGAAATAATTTAACAATGGTACAGCACTGACTTATCCCTTAGCAGTAAAGGGATAAGTGCACGATTCATTTAGCGGGTGGCGATCGTTTATCTTTCTATTGATTTGCCTAATATCAATCCTGGTTATCTTTAGGTATAAATTCGAATATCTTGCCGCTTTTTATGCTTGCAACTAAGTCTTCCAGCCAGTGATAGTATGTTTTGGATTCTTCTAACTGATCATAGTATTCTTTTGCCTCTGCAACAATTTCTGGCGTGCTGGCGGAATCTTTGATGACATTGATAAAATCTTCTTGCGCTTCCTCAATTGCTTCCATATTCATTTTCACTTCGCGTTCCCACATTTGGCAGTAGAACGCCATAAAGGAACGGAAGAAGTTTTTTTCAGCGACATAGGTGTGTTTTCTGGAACCGCGTGTAAATGTTTTTTTCACCATTTCGATTTCCTGGAGTTTGCGGACGCTCGTACTCATACTCGGTTTGCTCATTCCGAGCTCCGTACGCATTTCATCAAGAGTCATCTGATTTTTAAAGTACATCGTCGCATATAAATTTGCTGCAGCTGGTGTTACCCCATACAAATCCATTGTTTCTGCAATGGTGCCAATGACTTTATTTTTGGCTTCTTCTATTTTCATTTTCGATCTTTCAGTGGATTCGTTCATCAAGTTGCTCCTTCAATTGAAAGTAAACCGCATTAAATATTTATTAAATATTCTTCACAAACTTTATGATAACGTGTTCAGATTATATGTCAAATGGAAAACGCAATGTTAACCTGTTGCAAATGATACAAACCTAGCAATCCCAACCGTTCAAGTTAATTTTAATTCTTTCTTGAATTTAGATTTTTGACAGCTTTGAAATGACCATGTTATGATTACCAGAACGTTAAATAAATTTTTAACAAACTTAATTATTTAAAAACTGGAGTTGATAGATGTGAGTCTAAAACAACAATACATAAATGGTGAATGGGTGGGAGCGATTTCAGGCAACACGCGTGATATTATTAATCCATTTAACCAGGAAGTGATTGCCGCTGTTCCAGAAGGTGATGAATCAGATGCAAAAGCGGCAATCGCTGCAGCAAGAGCGGCATTTGATAACGGAGAATGGTCTTCTGTTCCGGCAGCAGAAAGAGGCGCGATCGTCAGGAAAATTGCTGAATTAATAGAAAGAGATAAAGAAGAGCTTGCCAGACTGGAATCTTTAGATACTGGAAAAACAGTAGAGGAAAGCCGTTGGGATATGGATGATATCGCAGGAGTGTTCCGTTATTATGCAGAGCTGGCAGATAAAAATAGCGGGGAACTGATTGAGTCGCCAGTGCCGAACTCGATCAGTAAGGTCGTTCACGAACCTGTTGGTGTCTGTGGCCAGATTACACCCTGGAACTACCCATTGCTGCAAGCATCCTGGAAATTGGCTCCGGCATTAGTTACAGGTAACACACTGATTATGAAGCCAAGTGAAATTACACCACTTACGACGATCAAAGTATTCGAACTGATGGAAGAGGCAGGCGTGCCTGCTGGTGTCGCCAACCTTGTGCTTGGTGCCGGTCATACAGTTGGTGCAGAGCTTTCTGATAACATCGATGTGGACCTTATTTCTTTTACTGGCGGGATTGATACCGGGAAGAAGATTATGCAGGCAGCAAGCGTCAATGTGAAGAAGCTTGCGCTTGAACTGGGCGGGAAAAACCCGAACATCATCTTTGCTGATGCTGATTTCGAGGTGGCTGTTGACCAGGCATTGAACGGGGTATTCTTCCACGCAGGACAAATATGTTCCGCTGGGACAAGACTGATTGTAGAAGAAAGCATTCATGATGAGTTCGTCAACGCACTTGTTGATCGCGTGAAAAAATTCAAGCTCGGAAACGGATTTGACGAAGATACACAAATGGGTCCGCTTATTTCAGCTGAGCACCTTGCGAAAGTGGAAAAGTATGTAGAAACAGGTGTTAAAGAAGGTGCAACATTAGCCGTTGGCGGCAGCCGTCCGGAAGAGCCGGAACTGCAAAACGGATTTTTCTACCTTCCTACCATCTTTACAGACTGTAAATCAGATATGAGCATTGTCCAAGATGAAGCTTTTGGCCCTGTTATCACGGTTGAAAAATTCCGTACAGAAGAGGAAGCGATAAAGCTTGCGAATGACTCTATCTACGGACTTGCCGGCGGCGTTTGGACAAACGACATTGTAAAAGCTGAACGATGTGCAGCAAAGATGCGAATGGGCACTGTCTGGATTAATGAATTCAACCTCTACTTCCCGCATGCACCATGGGGCGGATTTAAGCAGTCCGGTATCGGGCGCGAGCTGGGAAGACCGGGTATTGAAGAATATACCGAAACAAAGCATATATACCAAAACCTTAAACCGGAACCGATCAACTGGTTTTAAACGTGGTGCCTGTCACCACCCGAAGTTTGTCGAATCACCTATTGATTCGGCAGAACTCGGGTAGCGGGAGGCACTCCTTTTATTTCTTCAAATAAATAACCCTTGCTGATCGGTCAGCGGGTTTTCGGGGTTTTTGCTTTCAGCGGCGATTTTTTCCGGCTTGGCGAAATTTGCTCGGGTTGGTCAATAAACAATATCACTGCCAGACGAAATCCGGCCGCTTCCAATAGGAATACCACCCTGAATCATGAGAGTATCTTGTTCCGTTTTGAATGATGGGGGACAAGGTACCTGTCCCAATTCAGCCTGCCTGCTTCACACTAAGTATGGTGATCGTAACCAGGATGAGTGCCATTCCAAGAAGTTGAATGAGGGTCAAATGATCTCCGAGAAGCAAAACGCCAAATAATGAAGCTGTCACCGGCTCTACCATAGCGACCATTGAAGCAGTTGACGGGGCAGTCCATCGAATGCCGATCACATAAAATATAAATGAAATTCCAGCACCCAGAATCCCTAATAGCAGAAACCATCCTATGTCGCTTGACGTCAACACACTGACTGCTTCTTCATTGTCCGTCAAAAGAATAAGGATGAGACAAAATGAAAAAAAAGCGATCGTTAAGATAGTCTGCGGTTTTTCATTTTCCATAGAAGAGGCATTTTTAAACCCGAATATAAACAAAGCATAGGAGAGCCCAGAAGCGAGCCCGGTTGCCGTCCCCAGAAAACTCACTGACATCGATTCGGTGTTGTAGGCACCTGTAAGCAGGATAATCCCAATAAGTACACTGAAAATGCATCCCCATTTAAACCAGGTCGAACGTTCAATTCGGAATAAAAAGGAGATTAACAGGACGAATAAAGGTGCAGTGTACATTAACGTAGCGGCAACAGCAATGCTCGAGGCCTGGATACTTAAAAAATAAAAAGTGAAATTTCCAGCAACACCAACACCCGCTAGTAAGGACCAAAGGGATAAACGAGTGGAGAAGACCCAATTTTGTCTGAAGCGAAAGAGAAGCCACGCGGAAAAAAATATAAATCCAACAGCCCCCCGGTAAAGTGAAATCACAATGGGATCCCAGCCCTTGTTCATTAAAATATCGGCAATCCCGCCACTAATGCCCCAAAATATAGCGGCTAGCATAACTAAGCCTACACCTGCAAATCTCATCGTGTACCTCCTAAAGGTAAGTAATGGTACAAATTTTTGATCAAACTATTAGAAACCCAGCGCGGCCTTACTAACGTAAATTCAAGGGCCTAACAATCCTCTTTACGTTCCTAATCAAACATTTGTATTTTAAAAAAGTTGTAATCGGTAATTCCTTTAATTTCTCATACCTAAACCTAAATCAGATTGTGGATAAAGGATTCAATACCGTGGATGCTTTGAATAAGGCAGACTGGAAGTTGGGCGTGACGCTGACATGGTGATATTGGAAAAATGAGCAGTTTAAACTGGATACAGTCATGCTTATGGAGAAAGTGACGGCAGCGAACGGCTCAGCTGCCAGGAATGTTACATTCGGGAAGTAAGGAGAAGTCGGCCTTTTCTCAAAAAGTAAATAAGCCAACAGCTTTAAAATGAATCATAACCCGAATAAAAAGCATTAGGTAAAAAGCGCCATTATTCGGGTTTTCTGTGTTCTGTCAACGTTTGGAGAAAGGGTTCCAGGTAACGAGCTTATTGTGAGACTGTGTCCCTTTTGGAGACATTACGAATTAACGGTGTCTGGTATAGGTTTAAAGCTGTCATGATCAGGGATATGCTGCATTATAAATCCGTTTGATCAGAAATGACAGCACTCACAGGCATTCACCCGATCCTCTCCAGCTTCATATAGTGAACAGAAAATCAATGGAGAGGAGTGCTGGTTTTGTATCAGGAAGATCCGTATCTTTTTGACAATGACATGTATGAGTGGAACAGTGAAGACCGACAGTACCCGGGAGGTTATTTCGGTCCGCCGCCGGCCGGCGGAGGCATTCCTCCTATGGGACCGCCGCCGGCATTTTCACCCCCTATTCCTGCCTGGCAGTACGGCCCCGCCGGCATGAGCAGTTGTTTGTACCGGAACACGTATATTTGGTTAAGGGACGGCAGCAGTTTTTGGTTTTTCCCGACCTTTGTAGGAAGGAATACAATCGTCGGTTTTAGATGGAGAAGGTTAGGCTGGATTTATCATGTCATCAATCCGAACGCGGTGCGTTCTTTCCAGTGTTTTTAGCGCCAGCAGCGGAAATCAACTTCCCATTTAGGAAGCAACAGCAGCCCTAACCAAATCAGGAAGTGACACACTCTTGTTTATTAAATAGAATCCATCTGATTGAGGGATGGATTCTTTCATGTGTTCTGGAGATTCTTATTAAGTCGTTATAGGGCAGGAACTATATATAAGGCCGGCAAGCATTGAATGGAACTGAAACATGAAACATCGACCGTTATATGCATGCCTGTTGGCACCAAATCATCGATTTCTGCATAATCTAATTGACAACAAGGGGTGCATTCCACATTCGTGTTCATTGTTTTGAATGCAGGGTGTTCTTTGAGTTTTAATAATTCCAAAGAGGCGCAATCACCTTTTATATCCTTCACTCGAAAAAGAAAGGTAGGAAACCAGAGCCAACTGCCTTTTTGCCGACGATAATCTGCAGAAGGCATCACACCATGTGCAATAAATGGTTTTGACCCGCAATACAGGATGAATGGGATTGTATTTTTCTTATTTTTAGCGGATTCGTCAATTGAGGCCTGTATAGAGGGCTCACGTGGATCGATAGTAATTTTCCGTTGAGCATCTGCTATTTTTTCCAAAACGGCTTTCACGCATCTATTTTCGTTCCGGTATCCTTCCAATGGTTCCTTACCCCTTTTCCAGCAAACTGCTTTTTAAGTATCCTTTGAATCGAAGTTGGTTTTGTTTGTATGACCGGCCTATTATGACAGAATCCTTCACCGGTAATAAAAAAAGCACAAAAACCTCCGATCTGTTAATCACGTGGCATAAAAATCAGAGGCTTTTGCGATAAGCAAGTCACTCATGTGCCTGGTCTGGAAACTGGCATCCCATTGTTAGTGCGTTAAAAGAAAGGATGAACTGTTTCCTTATTAAAGTTTATAACGCGGAGTGAGGCAAAGTTCACCCTGGGCAGGTCCTGCCGCTTCAGTGTTGGCTGTAGTGGCACGGATCACATCAAAACGTCCGATCGTGAATACGAAACATCCGCCTGGGGGGATAACAGCTGTTCTGATTGCAGTCCCGCCGGTCCCGTCAACGTTTGCACCTCTCACAAACGCAACAGTCATGTTAGCCTGGCTGCAGTTTTTGATCGTTCCCGAAGCCACAAGAGTGTCACACTGATCGGCATTTGTGCCATACACCACTGTAGGCGTACCTCCTACAGCTACGCTAAAATCACAGCAAATCTTATCCTGGACAAGGTCCTTTTCATTGCAGCAGTTGAAGCAGCAATTGTCATGATTGTTCTTTCCGTTATTCACTTAATCAATAACCTCCTTTGGTTTTTAGACAGCAAGTATTTTGGAAACTCCTGGAACTAGTTTCTATCGCTGTCTGATACTATTAAATGCAAAAGCAGCTTTTTCGCATGTATGCCTGTCTAAATCTCCAGCCTGTTTTTCAGCCGATTTCGTCCAATTTTAATCGTTGCGGGCGACAACCCGGCAACTTGTCTTGATTTGGAAAGAAGAAAGATTACGGAGAATCAGGGAGTGTAAATGGTTCATCTCATAAAAAAGCTCTGCAAAACTATCAGATTTCCAAAGAAAAAACCATCCTGCCGCTTATTGAACGGTCAGGATGGTTTTTTCTTTAACGTCCTGTATAACCAGGCAGGCTGTTTTTACAGCAGCCACCTTATATATGGATAAAGCTAAAGCAATAGGAGAAATGAGGATAAGGAAAAGAGGGGGGACAAGGGACCTGTCCCTCCCGCTTCTCTACCATCTATAAGCCCCTTCGCACGTATTTGCCTCCGGCTCATAATAACAATGCTGTTTAAATTGCCCTGTAAACGGCTGGCCGTACCACTGAGAGGGACATGCGCCGTACGGATTGAAATACCAGAGGGCATACTTGGAAGGATGTTGTCTCCAATACTCCAGGGTTTGTCTGGCTAACCTTTTTTCTGTGCTTCTTGCCCTGTTGTAAAAAACATTGCCTTTTTGAACGGCTTCAAAAGAATAATTTCCTCCTTGCACCTGGAAGATCACATCCCGTATTGACCTTAAATCTTTGAAGTCAAGGCAATTCGCTTTTAGCCGGTTAACAATCACATTTCCAACCATCAGCATCCCGAGCCCGCCTTCACCTTCAGCTTCTGCCCTCATCATCCTTGCCATTAAAGCAACGTCGCTATCTGTATATTTTACTCTTGCCATGTTTTATCACCCCTACATAGAATTTTATGACAGAGGCTTGCAAAAATGCTTGTTTGCCTTACATCGGCACGCCAGGGAAATGTCTGTAAAAAATGCGGCGTTAAACAGACTGATGGCTTTTTGCCGATATGAATGTGTCCAGTGCATTGAAGTACGTTCCGAAACAAATGGGCATATGATGATGGCAGAACTCTGTGAAGGGAATGAGTGGATATGTCTAATGGTAATAACCCGTACCAAAATCCTTACTATGCCAACGGAGCAGCTTATAACGGAGACTGGATGGCAAGGAATCACCAGCCTGTGGTTGATGCAATTCTTTCCGGTCTCAAATATGAAACGTCAGCGATTGATTTATACAGCCGATTAGTGAAAGTAGCGCCGGATGACAAACATAAAAAGGACATACGGCGTGCTTTGGAGGATGAGAAGTCTCATTTAAGGCAATTGACTGACCTGTATACAGCTCTGACAGGAAGCCAGCCTGTGTACCGGGCCAAAAAAATTCGTTTTGACACGTATGAGGAAGGGTTGGAAAAAGCCCATGAAATAATATTGAAGGGCTGTGAAGAATATCGGAGCCGTTATTATGTGACAGATCATCCTCTTATCCGGGATGTGTTTTCGAGGGCTTTTACCGATGAAAGGAGGCATGCTGCACAATTCGGCTCCTTACGATCTTCCAATGAGGCAAGGATTCAATTACAGGATTATGGAGCAAATCCGTTCGCCGTAAATATTGATGAAGCTACCAGGCAAAATACGAATTTCCGTACTGCTTTATGGACAGGAAGTAATATGCAGGTTACACTGATGAGCCTTAATCCCGGAGAAGACATAGGACTTGAAGTTCATCCGGAAGGCGATCAATTCATCCGGGTTGAGCAAGGCCAGGGAGTTGTCCAAATGGGTGATCGTCCAGATAATCTTGATTTTGAAGAAATGGTCGAAGATGACTTTGCCATGATGATTCCTGAGGGCAAATGGCACAATCTGACGAACACTGGAAATATTCCGCTCAAGGTATACGTTATCTATGCGCCGCCCGAGCATCCATTCGGCACCGTCCATGAAACAAAAGCGGACGCAATGGCTGCGGAAGGAAGAAACCGCAGGTACTACTAAATTAGTTATAATGAAAAAGAGAACCCAGTAATGTGCATTTGGGGTTCTCTTCCTTACATATTCCCAATAAATTCTCCTGTTTTTGGTCTCTGTCGGGGTTTCCCTCATTTGTTCTTCGTCTGTTTCACCAGCTGATGCCCAAACACCGCCACACCTGCAGCAATGATCGCATTGACGACTGCATCAGGGGTGAAACCGAAAGAAAAGACTGCGAGAGCGAGTGATACGAAAAAGAGGATCCAGATGATCATCCAATCCGGCACTTTTGGTGTCCGCTTCAAGGCAATGCCAATAATCCACAGCACGGGCACGAGGAACATATAATTCTCATTTAAATAGTGCATGACATCCATGTCGATGCAACTCCCTCCATATATAATGGACTGACCCGTTCCCGGGGCGGCCGGTTCCTAATACGGCTGGTATATGATTGAATTGTGCGTTTTTAAAAATATATGAAGCTGTCCGGAAATATAGTCAGGTGGCGTTGCTTATTTGTTCAGTGGCGTAAAAAAGCCCACCCTGAAGCAAGTCCTGGCGGCTTATGAAGCATGTGTGCGGGAAGTGCAAAAAAATTCTGAAGAAATGGTCATCATCCCGCCAATCAATTATGGGTATGCTCCTAACAGATGGATTTTCAGAGAGTCCTATCAAGGAGCTGGAGCATGACCTCGGGTGAACCACCATAATTGAATAAAAGGAAGCGGCAGAAGCACGTTAATCATCCGGCGTGCTTCTTTTGCTGTTTATAGAAGGCCCCCTTAAAAATATCGCATTCCAATTGCACAAATCTTTTTCACCCCCAAACAAAGGAAATTACAAAATAATTGCGAAATTATTACAAAAGGGGACTGCGTTCGCAGTTCAGCAGCTGCAATGAACATGATACGATAGATAGAGAGACAGGGGAGGGAGTAAGAAAAATGGCTTATACTGTTGAAAAATACAACCCGGCTATTCAAAAAGTAGTTAATAATATTGAAAAAGTAATGATCGGAAAGCGCGAAGCTGCCGTTCTCAGTTTGACCGCCCTTCTTGCCCGGGGGCATGTGCTGCTTGAAGACGTACCGGGAGTCGGTAAAACGATGCTCGTGCGCGCGCTTGCAAAATCGGTAAGCGCAGATTTCAAACGGATTCAGTTCACGCCGGACCTGCTTCCATCAGATTTGACCGGTGTATCCATTTATAATCAGGCTGAAATGAAATTCGAATTCCGTCCGGGCCCGCTGATGGGCAATATCGTCCTTGCCGATGAAATCAACCGGACGTCACCTAAGACACAGGCGGCTTTGCTCGAAGGAATGGAAGAAGGAAGTGTCACGGTCGACGGGGATACAAAAATTTTGCCGAAGCCGTTTTTCGTCATGGCGACGCAAAACCCGATTGACTACGAAGGCACTTATCCGCTTCCGGAAGCCCAGCTCGACCGTTTTTTACTGAAGATGAAGATGGGCTATCCGACTGCAAGTGAAGAGCTTGAAGTGTTGAATCGTGTGCAGGGGGACCATCCGATTGAAATGATTCAGCCGGTTATAACGAAGGACGAGCTGCTTACTCTGCAGGAAGAAGTGACAAGTATTTTTGTCGATGACACGATCAAGCGGTATATCGTTGACCTTGTTAATCGGACAAGATCGAATAACCTGATCCAGCTCGGCGCAAGTCCGCGCGGCTCGCTGTCGCTGATGAAGGCAGCCCAGGCGTTTTCCCTCATCCACGGGCGTGACTATGTCTTGCCGGATGATGTGAAATTCCTGGCGCCGTTCACGCTGGCCCACCGTGTGTTATTGAAGGCGGAAGCGAAGTTCGACGGGCGTTTCCCCGAAGACGTCATCCGCGAAATTGTCGAACGGACGAATGTGCCGATTGTCAGGGAAATGAAAAAGTCATGAGACAGGCCAAGCACTATGCAAACTTCTCAGTCAAGTTCTTCCTGCTGCTTATTATTGTGGCGGCGGTGTTTGCATATGCCATGTTTCAAGGCGGCTTCGTCAGCTGGTTCTTGTTTTACAGTTTTCTTCCTTTTGCCCTTTATTCGGTTTTATTCGGCTTTTATCGGCTGACGGCTTTTCAAGTGAAACGGGAACTGAAACAAAAGCGTTACACGGCAGGTGAGAAAATGACCGTAACGATCCGCATCAACCGGATTTTGCCGTTTCCGCTCGTTTACTTATACGTTGAAGATTTGCTGCCGCCTGAATTGAAAAAGCAGGAAAGCAGCGGTAAAAAAGTGGTGTTTCCCTGGTTCAAGCGCAGCATCACCGTTGAATATGCGATTGATCCGCTCCAGCGGGGCCGCCATGAATTTTCGGCGATCCGCATGAAGACGGGAGACATGCTCGGTCTGGTGGAAAAAGAGTTGTCTGTCCCGATTGAAGACGATATCCTTGTCTTTCCGCAGTATCGGGAAATCCATTACCGTCAGATCGAAAACAAATATGCACACGGAAGCGTAGCCTCAACCGTTCAAAAAATGCGTGACACGACAATGGCCGCAGGTGTCCGTGAATATGTGCCCGGTGACAAGTTTTCGTGGATTGACTGGAAAGCGACGGCCCGTAAAAATTCGATCATGACGAAGGAATTCGAACAGGTGCAGACAAATGATGTGACCATCATGCTCGATCGCACCGCCGGCGGCAGTCCGATCATGTTCGAAAAGAGCGTCGTTTTTGCCGCATCCGCCGCACGCGCTGTCATTCGGCAGGGCGGCAGGCTCGGCTTCCTGTCGATCGGGAGCGAGCGGACCGTCATGCCGTTCAATTATGGGAAAGGACAGGAGGAGAAAATTTTTTATCACCTTGCTTCTGTCAGAGCTGACAGCCGCATTCCATTTTCCGACCTCATTGAACAGGAAATCGGGAAATGGCCGATCGGCAGCACAATCATGCTTGTCACCCATCAACTCCCGGCAGATCTTGTCCGGACGCTCGAAAACCTTTCTTACCGGAATCACGCCCTTTACCTGTTTTTGATGACAGGACGGCGGGAGCTCGGCCCTGAAGAAACGAAACGGATAAACCGTCTCCGTGTCCAGCATATCATCGTAAAAGTCGTCGGCTCGGACAATTTCAAAAAGGTTTTCGACGAGGTGAGGCAGCCATGAACTTATACAATCCGCGCTATTTGAACTGGTTGAACGCTGTATTATACGGACTCGGTTTTTTGCTGTTCCTGGAGTGGCTCCGTCCGCTTGAAACAGTGACGGATACCGGCGATTTGACGGTGTTTGTCATGTTTGCGGCCTTCAGTTTTTTTGTTTCATTTTTGCATGTGAATATGCTGGTTTCCCTGCTGCTGAAAGGTACAGTCATGTTTTATCTGTTGAACAGCCTGTTTTTGGAGGAAGCCTTTCTCAGGTTCACATGGATTCCGATTGTGATCAATGATTTCATTTATAATATCGGACTCATTTCTGAAGCGCACTGGTGGGAGATGACGAATCTGTTCCGGAGCCTTCTTTTCTTCGTTTTACTCTGGCTGATGGGATACCTGATGTTCTACTGGGTCGTCCAGGTGAAACGGATATTCATTTTCATTCTGTTCACGATCATTTATTTGACCGTGCTTGATACGTTCACCGAATATGATGCGACATTTGCCATTGTGAGAACGGTCATTTTCAGCTTTTTGCTGATGGGAATCCTTTATTTCAACCGCATAAAAGAAAAAGAAGGATTCGCGATGCCGATCGGCCAGGTCCTTATGTTCTGGATGGTTCCGCTGGTTTCAGTCATTCTGCTGGCGGTGCTTGGCGGGTTCACCGCACCGAAAGCGGCGCCGCAATGGTCTGATCCTGTTCCGTTCCTGAAGTCGGCGACGAACCAGGGGGGCGGCGGATCCGGGTCTTATACGGGCATAAGCAAAGTCGGTTACGGTGCAGATGACAGCCAGCTTGGCGGTCCGTTCTTCGGCGATGAGACGCCTGTTTTTTCGGCTGAAGTGGAAGATGTCCATTATTGGCGTGTTGAAACCAAAGATGTATACACAGGGAAAGGCTGGGAAGTGTCACAGGAAGCGGAGGGCGTACCGGTCAATCCATCCCAAATCGAACTCAACACCGTGGCAGAAGGTGTGAATACGGAAGAGCTTGAGACGACGATCACGATGGCTGATAACGCAAAATATCCGCACCTTATTTATCCTGTTGATTTAAAAGGTGTGCAGCTTCCTGATGGAACATCTCTCTTGAAAAATCCGATAACTGAAAAATTCACGACGCTGCGAAACGGGGAGAATACGATTCTCCGTTCCTACTCGATGACATATGACTTCCCGGAATTCCCGATTGAAAAGCTGATGGAACCGGAACAAAATGTCAGCCCGGACATCCGAGAGGCCTATACTCAGCTTCCGGAAGAACTTCCCGGCAGAGTAAGGGAACTCGCGGAGGAAATTACGGCCGGCAAAGAATCCAGTTATGAAAAGGCCAAAGCGATTGAGGAGTATTTCACGGATGAAGGTTATATTTATGAAACGCTCGATGTCGCGGTTCCGGATGAGAACGAAGACTACGTCGATCAATTCCTGTTTGAAACGAAAAAGGGATACTGCGATAACTTTTCCACTTCGATGGTTGTGCTGCTCAGGGCTGTAGATATTCCGACACGGTGGGTGAAAGGATATACGCAGGGTGAATATATTGAAACCCCGGAATCCGGTGTAAGAATATATGAAATCCGCAACGCCAATGCCCATTCATGGGTGGAAGCATATTTCCCGGAAGTCGGCTGGGTGCCGTTTGAACCGACAAGAGGCTTCCGGAATCCGTTTGACTTTCAAGCGATGCCGAATGAGACCGAAACCGAAACGGAACTCCCTGAAGAACAGCCGGAGGAGGTCGAGCCGGACGAGGCGCTTGAACAGGACACCGATAACGGCGGGGGCGGATCGGTCAATTTTGATTTCGTCTGGAAGGCAGCGGCCATCGCAGCCGGCATTCTGGCGGCTGTTGCATTTATCCTTTATAAAACAAGGGATAAATGGGGAACTGCCCTTCTGCTGTACCGTTTCCGAAGACGTGAGGATGAACGGGCTTATTTTGAAGCATACCAGAAATTGCTGAAAAGGCTTGAACGCAAAAAAGGCCTTCGGTTCAGGGAAGGTCAGACGCTGAGCGAATTTGCCCGCCATGTCGACAAGACGCTCGGACTCCATGAAATGGAAGCGCTGACCCGTGATTACGAGCGGGTTCTGTACCGGCATGAAGATGCAAGTGCAGGCTGGAAGAAATCGTATGAATTATGGGAAAATTTAATCAGAAGACTTGCGTCTTGACCGCCCTTAAGCGGATTGATAGAATTATCATCAAATTAATAGAATGACTAATCCTTCGTATATCCTCGATAATATGGTTCGAGAGTCTCTACCGGGTCACCGTAAATGGCCTGGCTATGAAGGCAGATGATAAAGTCCGTCCGTAGGGGTGTTACGGCCGGCTGCCGCCCCTGTGCAGCAGTTCGGCCGTTTTTTCGGGATAGAATCTGCCTTCTTGTTCAAGAGGCAGGTTCTATTTTTTTAATTAGGTAAGGAAGGACAAGTTTTTAAGCAAGATCAATGTCCAGCTCCAGACGCCAGCGGCTATCGTCATACGCGGTGATTCCCTCTTATGCGTACGCCGCTAAGCGGGCGCCTTGCGCTTTTCTTATTATCATGGACATCGGAGTGACAGTTCGGATATGGGGCCGGCAAAGGCTTATAGTCCGCCGGCAATCCGGATACGCTAATACAAATGGAAAAAACGGGGTGGAGAAATGGAAAGACCAGAAGAAATGGTGATTGTCCTCGACTTTGGGGGCCAGTACAACCAGCTGATCACAAGAAGAATCCGCGAACTGGGTGTATACAGTGAATTGCACCCTCACACGATGACTGCAGAAGAGATTAAAGAACTTAATCCGAAAGGCATCATATTTTCCGGCGGGCCAAACAGTGTGTACGGCGAAGATTCATTGAGCTGCGACGAACGCATCTTTGACCTTGGCATCCCTGTTCTTGGGATTTGTTACGGCATGCAGCTGATGACGCATCACTTTGGCGGAGTAGTGGAACGGGCCAAAAGCAGGGAATACGGAAAAGCGACATTGACATTGCAGCATACGTCACCGCTTTACAAAGGATTGCCTGAACAGCAGACGGTCTGGATGAGCCACAGTGATCTCGTAATGGAAACACCGGAAGGGTTCAGAGTGGACGGAACGAACCCTTCGTGTCCGATCGCCGCAATGAGCGATGAAGAGCGCGGCCTGTACGGCGTCCAGTTCCATCCCGAAGTCGGCCATACCGAATACGGAAATGACATGCTGAAAAACTTCATTTATGAAGTGTGCGGATGTGCAGGCGAGTGGACGATGGAAAACGTCATCGAGATGGAAACCGAGAAAATCCGCGAACTTGTCGGCGACCGCAAAGTCCTTTGCGCGCTGAGCGGCGGGGTCGATTCATCCGTTGCCGCTGTGCTGATCCACCAGGCGATCGGCGACCAGCTGACCTGTATCTTTGTTGACCACGGCCTGCTGAGAAAAGGCGAAGCTGATAGTGTCATGAATACGTTCAGCGAAGGGTTCAACATGAATGTCATCAAAATCGATGCGAAAGACCGGTTCATGACGAAATTGGCCGGCGTTTCCGATCCGGAGAAGAAGCGCAAAATTATCGGCAACGAATTTATTTACGTGTTTGATGACAAGGCTGCCGAACTGAAGGATATCGATTTTCTTGCGCAAGGCACCCTTTATACCGATATCATTGAAAGCGGCACGGCGACTGCGCAGACAATCAAATCCCACCATAATGTCGGCGGCCTGCCGGAGGATATGAATTTCACGCTGATTGAACCGCTGAATACGCTTTTCAAAGATGAAGTCCGCAGACTCGGTTCAGAACTGGGCATCCCGGATGAAATCGTCTGGCGCCAGCCGTTCCCGGGCCCTGGTCTTGCCATCCGCGTTCTTGGCGAAGTGACGGAAGAAAAGCTTGAAATTGTCCGGGAATCTGATGCTATTCTGAGAGATGAAATCAAAAAGGCCGGCCTTGACCGTGAAATCTGGCAATACTTCACCGTCCTTCCGAACATCCGCAGCGTCGGAGTCATGGGGGATGCGCGTACGTATGATTACACAGTCGGCATCCGTGCCGTCACTTCTGTTGACGGGATGACGTCAGACTGGGCCCGGATCCCGTGGGATGTAATGGAGAAAATTTCTACGAGGATCGTCAATGAGGTCGATCACGTAAACCGCATCGTTTATGATGTGACAAGCAAACCGCCTTCCACTATTGAATGGGAGTAAAAACGAATAAAAATATAAATTCTCCTTTAAATGTTCGTATTTAGCTTGACGGACACTCGTTGAATTGCTAGAATAAACGAGAACTTAATTATTATACTGATAAACCGTCGTATATTCTTGGGGATATGGCCTGAGAGTTTCTACCCGGCTGCCGTAAATGGCTGGACTACGAGGGTATATGGAGATATTTATATTCAGGGACCCATCTATCCCTTTTTTCCATTACCTTTGTATTAGAATGCTCTCGGACATGCTGTCCGGGAGCATTTTTTCTTTCCTGATGCCAGGTGGAGAACCACGGACCTGCTCTTTGGCCCTGTTTCCGGGAGTGTGCGGCTAACCATTTAAGGGGGATTTAAAATGAAGCAGTTTTTCAAGTTTGACGAACTCGGCACAAACTATAGAACAGAATTCGTCGCAGGGCTGACCACCTTTCTTTCAATGGCGTACATTTTATTCGTAAACCCGTCTGTCCTTTCTCTGAGCGATGTTCCGGATCTGCCGGCAGGGGTCGGGATGGATCAGGGGGCTGTCTTCACCGCTACTGCCATCGCGGCAGCGGTCGGCTCACTGATTATGGGGCTTCTGGCCAAATATCCGATTGCCCTGGCACCGGGCATGGGGCTGAACGCATTTTTTGCATACACAGTTGTTTTGACAATGGGTGTTCCGTGGCAGACAGCACTGACAGGGGTACTCGTTTCTGGACTTATCTTCATCGTGCTGACCCTTACCGGCTTGCGTGAAAAAGTCATCAACGCCATTCCGGCAGAATTGAAGCATGCTGTCGGAGCCGGTATCGGACTGTTCATCGCCTTTATCGGTTTCCAGAACGCCGGCTTGATTGTCGCAAACGATGCAGTGCTTGTCGGGCTTGGCGATCTGACTGCCGGCAACACGCTCCTTGCCGTTTTCGGCATCTTTGTCACCATCATTCTTATGACGATGGGCGTAAAAGGCGGAATTTTCTTCGGTATGGTGATCACTGCAATTGCAGGGATGATCGCCGGACTTATCGATGCACCTTCAAAAGTAGTCGGAGCAGTGCCCAGCTTAGCGCCTACATTTGGCGTGGCTTTCCAGAACTTCGGCGATATTTTCACGATTGAAATGCTTGTCGTCATCCTGACATTCCTGTTCGTCGATTTCTTTGATACTGCGGGCACACTTGTCGCAGTCGCAAACCAGGCGGGCCTGATCAAGGACAACAAACTGCCGCGTGCCGGAAAGGCGCTGTTTGCCGATTCAGCAGCAACGGTTGCCGGGGCGGCGCTCGGAACATCAACGACCACTTCTTATATTGAGTCGACTGCAGGTGTTGCCGCCGGCGGGCGCTCGGGGTTCACTTCAGTCGTAACAGCCGGGTTCTTCCTGCTGGCATTGCTCTTCTCGCCGCTTCTGGCCGTTGTCACGGCACCTGTTACCGCGCCGGCGCTTATCATCGTCGGGATCCTGATGGTTTCATCACTCGGCCAGATTGACTGGAACAAGTTCGAAATTGCCGTTCCGGCGTTTCTGACCATCATCGCAATGCCGCTGACATACAGCATTGCAACCGGCATCGCGGTCGGCTTTATTTTCTACCCGATCACCATGATTGCAAAAGGAAGAACAAAAGAAATTCATCCGGTTATGTATTTGCTGTTTGTGATCTTTGTTTTGTACTTCATTTTCCTTATTTAATAGACTTGCATCACAGACCCGGTTTCTTTGCGGAATATCCGCAAGGGGACCGGTTTTTTATGTGGTCGGATCTTTTATATGAAGTTTCTTTCCAGCTGAAATGCGGCATATGCTAAGATTGTAGTATATATTTACCAGTTTTCGGCCGGAGGGGGATGACTTGTTGAGGAGAAAGATGAAAAGAATAGGATTTGCAGCTCTGATGATTTGTGCGATTATAGTGCTCTTGCTTGTCCGGCCAGACTTTGAAATAGGCAGATATGACAGTTTGCCGGAAGCGATGGACAAGGCAGTTCCGTATGAAATCAACAACATTATCCATATTGGGTTGTTCGATGGTGTGACTGCTGTCATGTATACGACTGATCCAGATAAAAAACAGCTCCCTTTTGCAGAACATGAAGTGCTTGCAGCGGCTTTCTTCAAAGGTGATGAAGAAAAAGGCCGGGCAAGCATCGGCGGCCACAGCTGGATGCATTACGAAAATGAGAACCTGACGGTATATGATGAGTATCTCAGAGACGATGATGAACAGGGAAATAGCCTCCATGAGCGTCATGTGGTGTTCGGTGAAATAAATAATCCGGATATCATAAAAGTGGAAACTTCAGTTATCGGAAAAGAAGTATTTGAAGAGGCCCGGATAATTGAACACAAGGGACAACGCTATTATTTCGACATTGGCGGCGGAACGGTGGTCAGGGGCCTGTCTGCACACGGTGAGGTGTTAGACAGGCAGGGTGGATGATTCTGTTATTTTGGCGCTTGCGGCAGATGATTGCAGGGGCTTTTGCGCGTGACGTAAGGGGCTGCGGCGTGAAAGTGGCGGTTTGGCATGGGTTAAAGTCGCTGCGGCGTGAAAGTGGCGGTTTGGCATGGGTTAAAGCCGCTGCGGCGTGAAGGTGGGTTTGGCGTGAATTAAAGCCGCTGCGGCGTGAAAAACAGGTGTTATGGCGTGAATGCGCCGGTTCGGCGTGAAAAGGCAGGAGTTCGGCTTGAAAAAGGTGGTTGTTGGCGTGAAACTGGTTGTCTTCGGTGTGAAAACGCCGTTATACCGCGTGAAAACCGGACCTGTCATGTATTTGGCCTGTGTGAGATCCGATTAAAACAAGGATAGGAGAGATACAGTGGGGGATTTCACTGTTTATCTGATTCCATTAACTATCGCGTGGCCAAGGTATGCCTTGTGAATGATCATGTCCTTTTTACATAAAGAAGCGGGCGGCCCGCACTGGTCGCTTCCTGGTTGAAGAGCCGGAGTGGCGGAGGCGTCACAAGAAACCCTGCGAAGAGAGTACAAAGAGGAACTTGGGGTGGAAGTCAACGTTGGGCGGCTGCTCTGGTCCGTTGGAAATTTCTTTGTCTGCAAGGGGAAGAATGTTCATGAAATAGAGTTTTATTATGAGGTATCGTTTAATGAAGAATACCCTTTTAAAACAAAACCATTTTGGGGGAAGGGAAAAGGCTGCTTTATCAGTGGATGCCTGTTAAAGCTCTTGGAGAAATTGTCTTATATCCTGAGTTTTTGAAAAAAGAAATAAATGATAGAGTTGGCGCTCCGAAACACTTTGTAGTCAAATAAGGTTCTCATTATAATAGGAAAGCCTTGCGGCGGATCTTAGGAAATGCTAAATAAATTGCTAAGTAAGTATTGACTCTGCTTTAAAAAGGTGATAAATTGAATAACGTTGTCGCGAGACAGCCTGTTCAGCTTAACGGATGAAAAACTTAAAAAAGATATTGACTTCTGGTTCTGAACATGGTATATTTATAAAGTCGCTGTTAAAAGCGGCGGATTCATTAATTGATAGATTGTTCTTTGAAAACTAAACAAAAGTCAAGCGCGTCTAAGA